>JAFGDI010000102.1 GCA_016932145.1 Sedimentisphaerales bacterium | reverse complement strand
TTAAATAAATTACTTATATAATTATTATATTTATCTCTTATTGGCTCTGCTTAAAAGTGCTGCCATTTTGGCATACTTATTTATTGCCATATTTGCATTCACTGGCTATATTTTGCCGGTTTGGCAGTTGTAGGGGTTGAAAAATTCCGTTTTTCTGATAACATGCCTAACGCACTGTTTAACAATAAGTTAAGATTAGTTTAAGTTGGAGCAGGTACTATAATTGCCAAACTTTGATACATATATGACGCTGACAAAAGCACTTCTGGCATTCCAGGGCTTTATGCTCTATCAGAATATTCGTTCGGCCAGATTTTCATTGCGTATGATAAAGACACGCCCTGCGAATACTCCGCACCGCGCTGCTATTATCTGCCCTTGCAAAGGAATTGACACAGCGTTTGAAAAGAACATGGCCTCTTTATTAGTGCAACAGCATCCGTATTATCAGGTTATCTTTGCCGTTGAAGATAGTTCAGACCCGGCTTATAGTGCCTTGCAAAGGATAATCGAGACAAATCGTAGCATAACCACAGCTGAAAAGGTGGAAATTATTATTGCTGGTCACGCTACGAAAAATTCCCAGAAAGTACATAATCAACTGGCGGCAGTAGCAGCCACCCTGCCCGATCGCGAGATATTTGCTTTTGTTGATTCTGATGCCTGTCTGAATGAATTTTTTCTACATACCATTGGCAGCCAGTTAAGACGAGAGCGAAACAGTGTGGCAACTGGTTATCGCTGGTTCGTTCCCGAAGATACTAAGCTCAGTAGTTATGCACTCAGTGCCATTAACGCCTTTTTCGCCGGTCAGTTGGGCGACCATAAGTGGAATTCTGCCTGGGGCGGGGCTATGGCGATAACCAAAGATAATTTTTATAAATTTGAAGTTGATAAGATATGGAGCGGTGCTTTGTCAGATGATTATTCTCTGACCTGGATAGTCAAGCATAGTACCAGTGGCTATGTCTATTATCACCCGGCTTGCTTATTACCCAGTTATGAAAAGACTGACTGGAAAAACCTGTTCAACTTCGCCCGCCGTCAGTTCATTATTACCCGCTGCTGTCTGACAAGATTATGGTGGTATGCCCTGGGCGCTTTTAGCATGTACCTGTTCTCAGTCTGGGGCGGCCTGGCCTTTTGCCTCTATCTTTTTGCTACTGGCTCTGATAATGCTTTGCGTGCCACATATCTGCCCGCAGGAATGTATATCAGCGGCATAATAAAGGCAAGCGCGCGGCAATATGCCGCATTTAAAACATTAAAGGGCTGCCAGAAGAAACTTACCATTCCGGCCCTGATCGATATCTTCTGTCAGCCCCTGCTTAATGTCTTTACCCTGGCCGTTATTATCTCCGCCGGGTTTACCCGCTCTATAGTATGGCGTAATAAAAAGTACACTATAGCCGCTATTGATAAAACCATTATCGAACCGGCCGCGAAGTGATCAGTTTGGCAACATTTCCAGAAACGAAACCTGTCTATACATCTCCTTTAGTTTGCAACCTCTATTTTAACACTGGCACTGTCCATACCGCGTGTTGATGCCTTTAGAATTATCTTGCCTTCATCAGCAGTAGCGGCAATAATTACCAGGCACCGCCCCTGATAGGTCCGGCACTTATTACCCTGAAAAGAATCATGATAGGTCGGGTCGCCATTATCAACAGCAACTATCCGCCCCGGACCTGTGACCTCAAACTTCAAGGGTTTTTCTGCCCAGGGACATTCAACACCATTGGCATCGACAAACGATATCTCCACATGGCTGACATCATCAAAGTCATGAGCGATTTGTTTACGATCAGTAACCATGTTTATCGCCACAGGATATTCTGCACTCCGGCTTTCATACTGAGCTGCCGGGGTTCCGCCGTTCTTGCCCACTGCCTTTAGCACTCCCTGAGTATAGGCAAGATCCCAACTCACTGGCGATGCATCTTGCGGCATAGCCTTCTCGCCCAGCGACTTATCATTAATAAACAGCTCTACCGTTTCACAATTACTATATACCTCCACTGTCGCCTGATCATAAGTATCGTAATCGCGTGGTGTCCAATGGCTGACCGTCTCGCCGCCCTTGATACTACTGCCGGCTCCGCCAGAGGCGACTTCCTTGCGAGCTATACTGACCATAGGCTTATCACTCCACCAACTCATTCGCTGATAGCCCATCGGCCTGATATTACCTATGCGATCTATACAGGCATTTGACCAGGAGATATCCGGCCAGTCGGCCTCACCCAGATAATCAATACCTGTCCAGAGAAATTGACCAGCCATAAAAGGATTATCACGCAGTACCAGCCAGGCATCACGACCATGACCGTTTTCTGTACCAATAACCTTGCGTGAAGGCCGGGCCTTATATGCTGCTACCAGTTCCTCTTCACGATAATTCTGACCGACGACATCCATCAGCTCAGCATAGCCGCTGTCATAGACCTTGCTCTGATTGGGACGGAACACGCCCTGAGTTACCGGACGAGTTGGGTCATATTTTTTGAAGAGATCATAGATACCCTTGAAGGTTGCAAATCCCGCCGGACTGCTAAGATCGTCTCTTATCTCATTGCCGGCACTATATAATATTATCGAAGGATGATTGCGGTCACGCAATACTGTGTCACGATTATCGGCATACCACCATTTATTGAAATGATGCTGATAGCCATAGTCGGCATTATTCTTTCGGGCACGCCAGGTATCCAACACCTCGTCCATGACCACAAAACCCATTTCATCACACAGGTCGAGAAACTCAGGTGACATAGGATTGTGTGAAGTACGAATTGCATTACAGCCGATTTCCCTGAGCTTCTCAAATCGACGCTGCCATACTCGCTTGGGAACTGCCGCCCCAACCGCCCCGCCATCATGATGTAAGCATACACCTTTGATCTTAATATTCTCACCATTAAGCCAGAAGCCGCTGTCGGCCTTAAACTCAAATGAACGCACACCAAAGATATTAGTCTGAGTATCAACTATCAAACCATCGATCAATATCATACTTGTAGCCAGATATAAATTCGGATTATCAATACTCCATAATGCCGGGTTCTTTATAAAACCTTCCTGCGTCATTAATTCTGAACCACCTGCTGGTATGCTGCCGTTACTTTGCAATTCCATCACGAGCTTATCAGGCTCAACAACCAAACTGATAGCAGTTTTAATTACCACTTCAGCAACCTTATCAGTTTCATTGACCAGTGTATTTTCGATCTTAACCTTTCCGGTTACTTCCGTCACTTCCGGCGTAGTAATAAATATACCCCAGTTATCAAAGTGGATCTTGTCTGTCATTACCAGTCTCACATGCCGGTATATACCAGCACCTGTGTACCAGCGAGATGCCGGCTGATCATAGGTATCTGTCACAACGGCAATAATATTTTTACCACCATAATTGAGCTTGTCTGTCATGTCATAGCGGAAACCAATATAGCCAAACGGCCGCTCACCCAACAACTGACCATTGAGCCATACCTTGCTATTAGCCATTACGCCATCGAAATCGATAAATATCTTTCGTCCCTGAGCTTCTGCTGGTATAGTAAACTCTTTGCGATACCAGCCTATACCGCAGGGCATATACGCCCCGCCCCTGCCGGTTGGATTGTCACGATCGATCGGCCCTTCTATACTCCAGTCATGAGGCAAATTCAGCAAGCGCCATTCGCTATCGTCCAGGTCAATCTCATGACCATCTTCCAGATCATCATCCTGAATAAAACGCCACCCGGCATCAAAATCCTCTATTACCCGACTCAAATGCGATTGCCCATAAGCCGATAAACCTGACATTAATAAAACAAACAATAACAGATACCTTAACATATACATCTCTGCCTTTCCTGATATTAATTTAGAATATCCTGTCTCTGCATTCAGCCCGTCGCGGTGGTATGAGCGCAAATCCTCCAATATAGTTCTCCGGCCATCCTGGCCTATATACTATTTTAACCAACCTCGAACTGTCAATCAAGAAAACTATACCCGACAATCAAGCCATATCTATCAATAACAACAACACTTACACCCAATTCACCCACCACTTCGGCACCCAAAATAAACCATAACCATCACACAGGGAGTGAAATTGCATAAAGAAAGATCTTATGTACTAATCAACCTGTTTGTCTTTTAATAGACAAATTGTAGCATTAACTAGCATAAATATTAGACAAGCATTACTTTTAATCCTTATTTATTATTATTGACAATTCAACAAGTTAACCTTAATTTGTAGTTGTTGATTCTAATATACTATTTGCTTGTATTGGAAGAAAAGCACATATATCAGAGGAACCCCAAGCACCATGTCAGACAATCCGGCAAACTATTTCAAAAGATACAGATCTGCAATCGGTTTTTCAAACCAGGCAGATGCCAGAAACTTTCTGGCAGCCAAAGATATCACTCCCGGTATTGACTTTGGATACATAGATTTGCTCAATGAGCGAATTTCATTAGTTATTCATAAACTTGATGAAATTATCAAATTAAGAAATGACATTAATCGATTTTGCCTGGAAAAGATCCTTGGATCATACAGTGTTATTCGTACGGCTGATATATTACCCAGACTGAACAATCAAGGTCGTCGTCCCGAAGAAGTTCTATTTTCCTGGCTGCGTGGCTATGCTATATGTGAGTATTTCACTCCGATTTTTTCCCAATTGTTTAATATTCCCATATCATCAATAAGCCAGATTGGTAATGATGACCTTGTAAATATAGAAACATTTAAAAGAAGCCCACAGGCTGACCTTGAATTCAAAATTGGCGGGAAAACGATTCGCTTAGAAGTTCAGTCTGGTTTTCAAGGTATCAATGATATAAAAGAGCATAAAGTTCGTGAGGCCCGGCGAGTTAATTCTGTGTCCGGGGTTATAACGGTTTGTATCCATATAGATGTCTTCAATGGCCAGGTAGCTTTTGTAAGGCTGGATAAAATACCGGAAAATGATGTGAATTTTGTTACAAGGCAGCAAATGGAAGGCCAGAGCGTCTTAGCGATAGATCAGAATTACTTCAAGTGGAGACTTTTAGACCAACTGCCTGGATTAGCAGATTTGGAGCTGGGAATATGAATAGCAATCTCATAGCCGTTGAATTATTTGCCGGGGCTGGCGGTTTAAGTGTTGGACTGGAAACTGCCGGGTTTAATGTCGTACTCGCTAATGAGATCGATAAAGACTTCGCTGAAACTTTCAGGCTGAATCACCCCATGTGCAGAGTAATAAATGACGACATACACAATATCAATTTTAAAAAAGCAATTCAAGAGCTGGGCTTTAGTGAAATATCTCTTGTATCTGGTGGACCACCATGTCAGGGGTTTAGCACTGTAGGCTCTAAAAACAGACAGGACCCGAGAAATAGCTTATTCTATGAATATCTCAGGGCTGTCAGAGAAATAGAACCAAATTATATTATCTTTGAAAATGTCTCCGGCTTTAAACGCATGTATAATGGCGAGGTCTATCATACATTGATTCAAGAACTGGATTCGATGGGTTATGATACTATTTCCGGAATTCTTGATGCTTCTGATTTTGGACTGCCTCAGATAAGACAGCGAACCATCGTCATAGGCTGGAAAAGTGGTTTGAAGCCGATAGAGTGGCCTGCTGCGACTCATTCGCCTGAAAAAACATTATTCGGCGGAATACCTAAACTTACACTTATGGATGCTATTTCTGATTTGCCTCCGCTTGGCGATAATGACCGCTGTGACATATACTCCTCTCCACCATTAAATGATTACCAGAAGAGACTTCGCGGCCGCTGCCAGATACTTACTGAACATAACAGTGCAAATTATGGCCCTAAAATGCGTGAAATATTATCGCTGATCCCAGAGGGTGGCACTGTCGATGACTTACCAGAAGAACTCAGACCAAAAAGTTATTTTAAAAATACATATTCAAGACTTTGGCCCAATAAGTTATGCCCCACTATAACCAGAAACTTTGGCACGCCCTCATCATCAAGATGTGTGCATCCCTATCAGAATCGCGCCTTAAGCACCAGGGAAGGAGCAAGAATTCAGAGCTTTCCAGATTCCTATATTTTTACTGGCAGTAAAACAAGTAAAAATCTACAAATTGGTAATGCTGTCCCTCCCATTCTGGGCGAAGTAATTGGTGGCCAAATAATAACAAGAATACACATGAAAAACTTATCAGTTCGACATGGCAATATACCAGAAGTTATTGCTGGATAGTTTATAACCGGAATGGTAGTATAACTATCGGAATTCCTTATCGATCACAAAATTCTGCTTTGCCCTTTGGGCGAAAAGAGGCATTTCGGTGACTGAACTTAAGCATCAGACTATTGATTTATTGACTATTCGTATGTGGGGCATATTATTTATACCACAAGTATGGTATGCGGCAGTGTCTCTCTATCGCCAGGAGAGTTTTATATACTGGAACGACGGCTCTGCCTTAACTGATAGCGTTCTTCTGCCATGCTCGTTTTATCTGATTGCCCTTACAGCAATTTCCATCTACCTTTTATTCTTTGGCCAGGCCGCAGCCCGGCTACTTGGCTTTTTAATGGATAAATGGCCGACTCAATTCAGGATCACACCGATCGCATATCTGCTGAGAATATACGGGCTTAATCTCCTGACGACATGTATTATAAGCATCATACAAATGATGATGATGCAGTGTTGCGTTAATAACCTAAACACATCAGATAACTATAGCTTAAATCTGATAATTCCTATGTTTCTTTTATACTTAGTACTCCCGCTCTATCTTGTATTTAAGGGCGAAAAATTATTTTTGCTCCTGAATAAGCTGACACCAGATCATTCCAGCCCAGGATTAATAACAATAAGATGTTACGGCATATACCTCTTTTTCAGTATCACCATAATAATACTCAATGCCATGTCATCTTATATATTTTTAAGTGACCATAACAGATTTATGTTGTTTGGGGGCGTTATACTGAATTTCAATTTTGGTTGGCAACTGGCACTATGTGCCTATTTCCTGTTCGGCGGCATGATTGCCGCCCGCCAGCTAGAGCAAAGCATGACCCGCTGGCATATAGTCGTCAGAGATTATGCCGGGGCGTTCTTTATACGCTTACTTGGTCTGGCAATCTTCCTTTCACAGATCAAAGCCTTTATCCTTATGTTATACGCCATAATTAAAAATGGAACTGCCGGTGAGTTTCTCAAACTTTACCATATTGATGCCTGGTTAAATTTATCGTGCGGCAACCAGTTATTATCAATAACCCTGCACCTCGCCCTGGCATGGTACCTCTGGCATAATGGTAATTATTTATTAACCATTATCCAAAGGAAAAAGACATATTAAAGCTGTCGGCCAGAAATCAAAAAGGAATTCACCCTTCGCTTTCTATAAATAACCGCAACGGTTGTGTATTAATAATAGCTGAATTATTTCTGCTCCCAGCTAATGATCTCATAGCGTTTTTTCTGGTATGGCCCCGTCTCTTGAACTGAGCCTTTTCCATCTTTCCAGCTCAGCTTGATCTGATTATACTCACCTTTTTCAAAGTTCCATGATATGCCATCATCAGCATACAAGGTCAGGTCAACAGGAGTATTACCAAACACTTTTACCGTCAGAGCAAATACGGTATCATCTGCTACAAATTCAACTGGTGTGGCAAAAGGCACAATAGAATTTTCCTTAACAAAAACCGGTACCTCGCCAGGAGTCAGGCTTATCTGTACCTCATTGCCGCCTTCACGCCAGATATCGGCGTTAAGGTCATACCAGCGGCACCCTGCCGGAAGATAAACCGTTCGCTGGCTGGCATTTTCTTTTAACGGGGCTACCAGCAGCGCAGCGCCGAACATAAAGGCATCATCAACTCGTCTTAACTTTTTATCGTCTGGGAAATCCATTACCAGTGCCCGCAATGGCGGCAGCCCTTGCAGATAATACTCATAATAGGCGGCATAGAGATACGGTATCAGGCTCATACGCCGGTTAATTATTCTGGTGAAGGCGTCAGCCACTTTCTCCTGCCCGGCATTATCCAGTAATTCACCCCGCTCATTTTTACCACGGTCATATTGGGTCCATAACGGATTGGGGACAAACCACGGATTCAAGCACATCTGGTGGGCATACGAAGACATAGCCACACGATTAAGTAATTCCTCCAGTGAACCAGCCTCACGAACTTCCGGCGACCATAACAAACCCGTAAATGAAGAATTGACCAACTGACGCAGATACTCATTAAAACCATACGAGTCACTATAAAGTACAAAAGGCATCGGAGACGACAGGCCGCAGGTTGCCCGAACATCGCTCCAGGTACGAAGGTTACGCTGCTTAAATGCCCGCAGAATACTCCGCTGATATAAATAGCCATACATCTGGGTCATCTGATCGCCATCAATACCAGAGCCAAAGGTGGAACAATATGGATAATTAAACGGCGTTGCATTATCGACAAATTCCCTGTCACACTCATCAGCCTTAAAGCCGGTAATGTTATGGTCAATGAAGTTCTTGCCATGATATTCAGAAAAAATATTAAACGCTTCTGGATTGACAAAATCAACTACCAGACCGCCCCAGACCAGAAAATCACCTGATTTATCTTTGAGCGGTTCAAATAACGGGGAACTGGGATGAATGTAGGCATGCTCCCAGAGGTTCACCCGATAGCCCATACCCACCAGCTTATCAACAAAAGCATCATGGTCGGCAAAGCGATCATCAGACCATTTCAGCGAGCAGGAATATGCCGCAGTCTGCCAGCCAGGCTCCAGGCCGAGCATGTCGCAGGGGATACCGAACTTACGCAGCGAATTGGCAACTTCCATTACCGTATCTTTATTACCACCGCCATAATTGCGATATTTCATTCCCAGGCCCCATAATGGAGGGACAACACCGCCGCCGGAAAATAAATTGTATCGCTGTACCGCCTGTTTAATTTCCGGACCGGCAAAGACATATACATCTATCCCGGCAGCACCAGGTATATCAAAGACAACTTCCGTCCGGCCTTCTGCAGCACGGGCGGCATAGAGTTCTTCAACTGTAGTCTTTATCTCTGTTGTTTCAGAGGATGGGTCATTAACCTTACTGGCTGAAATTGATGCCTTAGCACTCAGTCGAGCCACATGCACAAAAGGTACTCTGGCAGTATCAACATAAATACCATAACCCTTCGTGCTGGTATAGAATGGTACCGGACCATGACTACTGCCGGTCTTGCCTATCGACTGGGCACTTACAGTGAGATACTTCCTCAGCCCCTTTTGTTCATAAGCACCACTATCCAGACCAAAACCATATATCTGCTCTTCCGGTTCATCACATGGTATATAAACAATAGTACGAGCTTGCCTTATCTGACATTGAATTTCTTCCAGCTTAAAGGGCAGCTCGCCAGGCTCGGGTAACCCTGCCAGCGACTCTGTACATATATCCTTTTCCCGAAACCGATCAGGCGTAAATACTTCTGTCTGGCCAAAATGTACACGCCAGATGCCGGGAGCTACTTCCTCAATCTGACCGTCCTGGGCCAGACACAAGTGAAAGCTCATCATAAGAAAAACTGCAACAAAAATGATTCTGGATAACATAAGGTCTAAATTCCTTTTCATCTTAATACCAGGCCTGGCTTGATATTTTATAGCCATTATCAGGACATGTTCTATTAACACAATTAGCGGTCTATCACAACTATATACAAATAAAGAACAATAATTAGACTAGTTTTTTAGAATATAATACTAACATAAGATCCAACAGGTAGAAAATCTATTATATCACGCAAAATTAGACTTAAACCTTTATTAGAAAATTAGTTATATTAAATCTATAACAATATTAATATTAACTCAATACTATAAATATATAAAGTGAAAACGAATTAAATTGTCGTAAGTCCTTTTTTTGTAAGCATTTATATTAATATTAGAATTGTCGATCTAATCTGCGGTATTGTATGGCTTCTTGCAGGTGATATGGTTGTATGTCGGTTGCCTGTTCGAGGTCGGCTATAGTGCGGGCGATCTTGAGGATTTTATCGTGGGCTCTGGCACTAAGCCCCATTTCCGAAACGGCATGTTTTACCACCTGCTGGCAGGGCTGGTCCAGTTTGCAGAATGAGCGAACCTGGCGGCTGGTCATATTACCATTAGTCGCATTTGGACTGTCGCCGAGTCTGAGCTGCTGAATTTTTCGCGCATTCATAACCAGCTCTCTCATTTGTGTAGAGCTGGTACCTTCTCGCTCGCTATGGAGAGCATCATATTGAACGGCGGGCACATCAATATGTATATCGATGCGGTCAATAAGCGGTCCGGAGATTTTTGAGAGATATCTCTCGATCTGATTAGGCGTACACTTGCATTGCCGCTTGGGGTCAGTAGCATAACCGCACGGACATGGATTCATAGCGGCGACAAGCATAAAATTCGCCGGGAAGGTTAGTGTGCCTGAAGCCCGGCTGATAGTTACCTGGCCATCTTCTAAAGGCTGGCGTATAGTTTCGAGAACAACGCGAGGAAATTCGGGGAATTCATCTAGGAATAACAGGCCATGATGGGCCAGAGACAGTTCGCCGGGCCTGGGCACTGTTCCGCCACCTGCCAATGATGGGGCACTGGCAGTATGGTGTGGATGACGCACAGGCCGGCGTGCCATAAGTGATTCATGCTTCTTGAGCAATCCAACAGCAGAATGAACTCGGGTCGTTTCCAGAGACTCAGCCAAAGTTAGTGGCGGTAGAATAGTCGGTATTCGCCGGGCCAGCATGGTTTTACCGGTTCCGGGTGGACCTAACATAATAAGGTTATGCCCCCCGGCGGCCGCAATAGTAATCGCCCTTTTGGCCGATTCCTGCCCTTTCACATCAGCAAAATCAACATCATAGACACTACCCTGCCGAAATATTTCTTCCAGATCGATACAAGTTGGCTCCAGGGGTAAATGATCATTAAGATAGCCAACCGCCTCACTAAGTGAACTGACACCTATAACATCGATCGCACTTACCACTGCTGCTTCCCGGGCATTATCAACTGGGACAATCAAAGTCCTATAACCTTGCTCGGCTGCCATTAATGCTGTAGCTAATACCCCTCGTACCGGCCTTACCCGGCCATCAAGGGCAAGTTCGCCCACTATTACTGTATCCCTTAACTTCTCTACTGACAGATACTTAGCACCACAAAGCACCCCAAGCGCTATCGGCAGGTCATAACATGGCCCTTCTTTACGAATATCAGCCGGGGCAAGATTTATAACACCATCACAATAAGGGAAATTATAACCACAATTATTAATGGCACTTCTTACCCGCTCTATACTTTCCTTTACTGCCGCATCAGGTAAACCAACCACCACAAACCGGGGATTTTCCCGGTCTGAACCACCCTCAGGTATATCAACCTCAACTTCACAACTAATCGCTTCTATACCCACCATTGCCGAACTTGCTATCCTTGCCAGCATTATATACCCCAATGTAGAAATTATGTATATATTTAACCCGGAGAATTACTTAAAGCCTGATAATAACCCGAGATTAAGAAGATTGCAATAAGTAATTAGATAAAGTGCATACTACGGTAGCTGTAATGCCTGGGGGGTATAATTAAAAATTAAAAATGAATACAGATTTGTTTGTGACTATAAACATGTGTAAATAAATACTTTACTGCTATAATTATTGAAAGATAAGATTATCCTGCAAAGATTCGACCGTTTTAGACCCTATTCCTGGAACGAAGGACATATCAGTGGCAGATTTAAATACCATATCAATATCCCCTTCATTAACATGGTATTGTTGCTGTTCCTGGCGGTATTTAACTATGGCTTTGGCTTTCGCAGGTCCAATTCCTGGTAATAATGCTAATTCTTCCCAGGTTGCGGTATTAGGGTTAAGTTTGAGGGGGGAATTAACTGCCAGCTCAGGGTTAATAACCAGCCCTTCGCCGACAAAAAGGCTGTTACTACTATAATGCCAGAGGAAGACGCCTGTTAGCAGCCATAAAGAGAGAAGGAAAAATAAATGCTGAAGTCCTATAACCTTGTTTTTACGCTCATTTTCGAGGTTATAGGACTCAGCGTTATTGTTTTCTGTGATTTTTTTGGGCATAGTACCCTCTTGAAACACTCAGAATATTCGGAGTTATCAAACAAGCATTTCCCTGAGGCGGTCGAAATCATCCAGGTTATAGAAATCGATAATGATCTTACCCTGATGGGTTTTCTTACCTTTAGTCTGGATGGTAACTTTAGTTCCCAGTGATTGGGTCATTTCATTTTCGAGTTCTATTATATTTGGGTGCTTTTCCTGTCGGGTTTCTTGTATTTTTTCTTCCTGTTGGCTGGCGTTTTTCATATCTTTCACGATACTTTCTACCGCTCTGACCGATAAACCTTTTCTTTCAATAAGATAAGCAAGTTTTATCTGGGCCGCAGGTTCAGAAAGAGCCAAAAGGGCGCGGGCATGTCCCATACTAAGTGTCCCGGCATTTACAAACTCCTGCACTTCGGCAGGCAATGTAAGTAAACGCATATAATTAGCGATATTAGACCTGTCTTCACCAAGTTTATCTGCGGCTTCCTGCTGGGTAAGACTGAAATTGGAGATATAATTATGGTAGGCTTTAGCTCTTTCCATTGGCGAGAGGTCATCTCTCTGTATATTTTCAATCAGAGCCCATTCGAGCATTTGTTCTTCGGTCGCACTCTTAACAATAGCCTTTATAGTTTTATACCCGGCTATTTCCGACGCTCTCATTCTTCTTTCGCCGGCTATCAATTGATAACCGTTACCATGCGCCCTGACAATAATCGGCTGCACCAATCCATTCTGACGAATAGACTCAGCTAATTCATTTAACTTAGCAAGATCCCAGTTCAATCTGGGCTGATGAGGGTTCGTTTGAATAGCTGCTAAAGGTAATTCATTTATCAATTCGCCATTAGCAGGGGCGCTGGCAATATTTACTGGTTTATCGCTGACAGTTTTTTCTTCTGTCGGAGTTGTTACCGCCGGTGCCACTACTGGTTCTTCTGGTGCTGACTCAACCGTTTCATAACGAGTAGGGGAAAGCAGAGAGTCCAGCCCTCTACCTAATCTTCTTTTCATATCCGCCATATTAAATATCTCCCTGGTTACTAGGTAAAACCAAAAATGATATGAGTAATCTATATAAATATGTTTCACATGAAACACAGGAAATCATATTAACGAATATTTAAATTTTTGCAATAACTTGTTTCACATGAAACAAAAGTTTCCATATAATTTTCCCCCACCATGAATACCAACTTATTAATTGTTTCACATGAAACAATTAATATCGGACCTTAGTGTGATATTATGAATTACGCACATCTTATCCACATACTAACAAAACCTGTTTTTTAATGCAAAAAACGCGGTAGTTATGAGACCAAAAAAGTTATTAACAATTTATGTGGATAAAATGTTAATAAGTATAGGGCATTTTACCATAAAAGCATAGTTAAATAACGCATAATGGTTATATAATAACCACTTTTAATAAAGTAATCATAGTTGTCGGGTAAGAAAATATTATGTTATTACAAAATAAACGGTTTGAGTTGAATATTATAATAGTAAACATGATCCTCTATCTGGGTATCTGGCAATCTGTTAGCTTTGCCTGACAATGGCCGAGCTGGGGCTCGGCGTTCCCAGGGGCGTGAACGGTT
>JAFGDI010000101.1 GCA_016932145.1 Sedimentisphaerales bacterium | reverse complement strand
TCTGGCCAAGGCAGCGGCAACTGAGACTGGCATGGGTATAGCTGAAGATAAAGTTATCAAGAATCATTTTGCCAGTGAATTTATCTATAATAAGTTCAAAGATACCCCTACCTGCGAAATAATTGAGCGAGATGATACTTACGGTATTCGTAAAGTGGCTGAACCAATTGGTGTGCTGGCAGGTGTTGTGCCTACTACTAATCCGACCTCAACGGCTATATTCAAGGCTCTTATAGCATTGAAGACCCGTAATGGGATTATCTTTTCACCGCATCCCCGGGCTAAGAATTGTACTATTGAGGCTGCCCGTATAGTGTTAGAGGCGGCGGTCAAAGCAGGGGCTCCGGCGGATATTATCGGCTGGGTTGAGGTTCCAACCGTTGAAGCCAGCAGAGTGCTGATGGCTTCGGTTGATATGATACTGGCTACTGGTGGCCCTGGAATGGTACAGGCGGCATATTCTTCTGGTCGCCCGGCTATTGGGGTGGGGGCGGGTAATACCCCGGCAGTTATCGATGAGACAGCCAATATACCCATGGCAGTTAATTCTGTGCTTATCAGTAAGACCTTTGATAACGGTATGATCTGTGCTTCTGAACAGTCTATTATCGCTGTGGCTGATGTTTATGCCAGAGTTAAGGATGAGTTTCTCAAGAGAGGGGCTTATATACTCAATACTAAAGAAAAACAGGCTTTAGGAAAGGTGATAGTAAATGATGGTAAACTTAATGCAGCTATTGTTGGTCAGCCTGCTGTTAAAATTGCTGAGCTGGCGGGATTGAAAGTGCCTGCTGAGACCAAGGTGCTTATTGCTGAAGCTGAGGTAATAGGAGTACAAGAGCCTTTCAGTTATGAGAAGCTATCTCCGGTATTGGCTCTCTATAAGGCAAAGGATTATGCTGATGCCTTTGATAAGGCAGAACAGTTGGTTAAGTTCGGCGGGCGCGGGCATACTGCCGTATTATATACTGACCAGGGCAAGGCTGACCGCATAGAGGAATTTGGCCAGAGGATCAATACTGGTCGTGTTCTCATTAATCAGCCATCAAGTCATGGTGCTATTGGTGATATTTATAACTTCAGACTGGAACCTTCTCTTACTCTGGGTTGCGGAAGTTGGGGCGGCAATGCTGTCAGTGAAAATGTGGGGGTAAGACATTTGCTCAATATTAAGACAATATCAGAAAGGCGCGAAAATATGCTCTGGTTCCGTGTACCTGACAAAATATATTTTAAGAGAGGCTGTCTGCCGATCGCCCTGGGTGATCTGGCCGGCAAGCAGAGGGCGTTTATAGTAACTGATAAACCGCTATTTGACCTGGGTATAGTTGATAAGGTTACGGCTATATTGGAAAATATGGGTATTGACACAGATGTGTTTTATGATGTCTTGCCCGATCCGGACATTACCACCGTTAAGGCCGGTGTCAAGCGTATGGAGCGGTTTAATCCTGATGTGATCATAGCTGTTGGCGGCGGAAGCCCGATGGACGCTGCCAAGATCATGTGGCTATTGTACGAAAGCCCGGATGTAGAGTTTGATGATATGGCAATGCGTTTTATGGATATTCGCAAGCGGGTATATAAGTTCCCGCAGTTGGGTCGCAAGGCTACTATGGTGGCGATACCAACAACATCTGGTACAGGCAGTGAGGTTACTCCTTTTGCGGTAGTTACTGATGATGCCACAGGCAGAAAGTATCCGATCGCCGACTATGAGCTTACGCCGGATATGGCTATATGTGATGCCGATCTGGTTATGACCATGCCAAAGGGCTTGACAGCTTTTTCTGGTATTGATGCTCTGACTCATGCCCTGGAGGCGATGGTGGCGGTTACTGCTACTGACTATACAAACGCTATGGCTCTGGAAGCTATACGCATATTGTTTAAGTATCTGCCGGCGGCTTATAATGAAGGTGCAAGCAATGTTCGTGCCCGGGAGAAAGTACACAATGCTGCAACTATGGCTGGTATGGCCTTTGCTAACGCTTTTCTGGGCATATGCCATTCTATGGCCCATAAGCTGGGAGCAAAACACCACTTACCGCATGGACTGGCAAATGCTCTGCTCATAAATGAGGTGATCCGCTTTAACGCCTCTGACAATCCTACCAAGCAGGCGGCTTTTGCTCAGTATGAGTACCCTGATGCCAAAGGGCGATATGCCCGCATAGCCCGTTATCTGGGGCTGGCAGGTAAGAATGATGATGAGTTAGTCGAAGCTCTGATCGCTGAAATTGATAAGCTCAAAAAGGTACTTGATATCCCGGCATCTATCTATCTGGCCGGCGTAACAGAAAAGGCTTTTGCCGACAGTCTCGATGAACTCAGTGAGATGGCCTTTGATGACCAGTGTACCGGTTGCAATCCGCGTTATCCGCTGATAGCTGAAATAAAGCAGTTGTATATCAATGCTTTTGCCGCTCCTGAATAAGTTATGAAGTGTATATCTTATTGTGAGCAAGGCACTCCGGGTGTCTGATCTGTATAAAATCAATTGGCGGCCCTGTATGTGTAGTGTGTCATACAGGGCTGCAGTTGAATATTCTGGCCTGGTGTTATATCGGGCCTGAGTGGAAAAGTGAATAATAATGAAGAAAATAGTGATATGTATGGGGAGCTCTTGTTTTTCCAGAGGTAATGAGCAAAACCTCGATAACCTTGAGCGATTGATAGGCCAGGGGATTATTTCTGGTGAAATTGATTTGCGCGGCAGTCGCTGTGAAGGAAAGTGTCATACCGGCCCTGTTATTGGCATTGATGATAAAATATATTGTAATGTTATACCTGATGCTCTGCCGGAAATAATATTGCACGAATTTGGTGTTATGATAGATAGCGAAGGAAATACTATTAAATGAACAGGAAATATCCGGTTTATACAGCCCAGACTCAATGCCAGGATTGCTATAAATGTGTGCGGGAATGTCATGTTAAGGCTATCCGGGTAGAGAATCATCATGCCAGTGTTTTAACGGAATATTGTGTAAGTTGTGGTCATTGTGTTGATGTCTGCCCGGCAGGAGCCAAACATATTCGTGACGATCTCAGCAGGCTGAAACTTATGCTTAAAGCAAAGGAACAGATATTTGTTTCTCTTGCTCCATCCTGGGTATGTGAATTTCCCGGCATAAAAACACAAGCAATAATAGCCGCGTTCAAACAACTGGGTTTTGCTGGTGTGAGTGAAACGGCTTTGGGTGCGGAAATGGTTTCCCATAAAATAACAGAGATGCTCAGAGGACAGAGAGGTGGCATGTATATTTCTTCTGCCTGCCCATCGGCGGTAGAATACATTCGCTGCTATCGTCCTGATCTGTGCAGTAATCTTACCAGCTTGCTTTCGCCACTACTGGCTCATGCCAGAATGCTCAAAGCTGAGTTAGGAGCTCATGCCCGGGTTGTCTTTTTTGGTCCTTGTGTTGCCAAAAAACTTGAGGCTGATAATAATACAGAGATACTTGATCTTGCACTTACTTTTTCCGACCTGCGGCAACTTCTCTCTGAAGCCAATATCGACATTAATGCGATAGAACCAGATAGTGATAAATGGCTTGTTGGCCAGGCTGGTTGTGGTCATTATTACCCGGTCGAAGGTGGAATGAATCGCACAATTACAGATGTGCCAGATGCTGAGCTGATCTGTATTTCTGGTATTGACCGCTTTAATGAGGAACTCGGCGGTCTGGTTCAGTTATCTCAGGAGCGAGCAGTGTTTATTGAACTTTTAGCCTGCTCTGGCGGTTGTGTGAACGGGCCGGGCATGACTAATCGTGTGGAAGCCGGATTAAGCAGGAAGATACGAGTATTGAGCCAGCAGTCAGTCGGTGACCAATACTTTAACTTTGGCGATATTGATATTAAGGCAGTTTTTGAACGGTCGTTTCTGGCAGTTAATTCATTTAGTGATTATGAGGTTAAAAAGGCGCTGGCTACAGTCGATAAACGCAGTCATAGTGATGAATTGAATTGCGGCGGTTGTGGTTATGAAACCTGCCGCGAATTTGCCTATGCTATGCTTAATGGAAATGCCGAGCCTGATATGTGTGTTTCATTTATGAGAAACAAGGCGCAGAATAAGGCTAATGCCCTTTTGAGGTGTATGCCCTCTGGAGTGGTAATAGTAAACAGTAAGCTGGAGATAATGGAATGCAATAAACCTTTTGCCGAGATGTTCGATGAAGATACCAGATTGGCTTTTGACAGTATTAACACTCTGGAGGGGGCTAATGTTAATCATGTCGTGCCTTTTGCCGGTTTGTTTCGATTGGCACTGCATACCGGCGAAGATATATGTCGTCAGCGATATGTAGCAGGTGACAAGATATTTAATCTGACTATTTTTTCTATACAGACAGGGCAGATAGTGGGCGCGGTAATACAGGATGTAACTGAAATTCAGTGGCAAAGACAGCAGATAGCTCAAAAAGCCCGAGAGGTACTCCGAAAAAATCTGGCTACTGTGCAGAATATTGCCTGTAGTCTGGGTGAGCATATGGCAGACACCGAGGTTCTGCTTAATTCAATTGCTAATAGCTATACCGATGGCAGTGAAGAGGCCGGTAAAAATGGATAATATTCAGGCGCCATTGTTGATAGAAGTTGACTGGCAGAGCACTCTGAAAACAGGTCAGAGTATCTGTGGCGATTCAGTAGTGGCGGTGAAGTCAAAAGAACAGCAGCGATATGTGCTGGTTGTCTCCGATGGGCTTGGCAGTGGTGTTAAAGCCAGTATTCTCTCGCAAATGACAGCTACCATGGCAGCGAAATTTGTTTCTTCCGATATGGAGCTGCCAGTTTCTCTGGGGGTTATGATGGATGCATTGCCAGTATGTCAGGTGCGTAAGATAAGCTACGCTACTTTTACCATAGTTGATTCAACCCTTGACGGAGAGACCCGGGTAATAGAAATGGGCAATCCGCCTTTTTTGCTCATTAGAAATCATGCTGTCGTACGCAATGACTCCAGGCAGATAAGCTCTCCGGGATGGTCAGGCAGAAAGATAACCGTTACTAATATGAAGATCGAACCGGGCGACCGTCTGGTTGTGCTCTCTGATGGCATAACCCAGGCTGGTCTTGGTTCTGTTGCCTGTAAACTGGGGTGGCGCAGCAAAGGTTGTGAAGACTATCTTCTAAGCCGATTGCAGCAAAGCCCAGATCTGTCTGCCCGGCAGATAGCCTCAGAGGTCGTTAAAAAGGCAATTACCTTTGAACCTGGCTTTCTACCCCATGATGATATGACTTGCGCAGTTATGTATTATCGTAAGCCAAGAGAGCTTATGCTTATGACTGGACCTCCTTTTCGTGACAGTAAAGATAAAGAATGGGCTAACCGTCTTTATAACTTTTCTGGTCGCAAAATAGTATGTGGTGGTACTACGGCCAATATCCTGGCCCGTGAGTTAGGGGCTGAAATAAAGACAGGCCTTAAGCCAGTTGGCGGCTTGCCGGCTATGTCCTCAATGGAGGGGGTTGACCTGGTGACAGAGGGCATATTAACTCTTACCCGGGTGGTGACACTGCTGGAAAACAATGAGTCTGACAGCTCTGCGGCGGCTGTTATTGTCGAAGAATTGAAAAATCATGACATTATTTATATCTGTGTTGGCACCAGGGTTAATGAAGCTCATCAGGACCCGACTTTGCCGGCTGAATTAGATATAAGGCGTAATATTATTAAAAGAATGAAACAATTACTGGAAGATAAGTATCTCAAGGAAGTGGAAGTAGATTATCTTTGAAAGGCTCAGACAATGATAACCGTTGAAATATGTATGGGAACTACCTGCTTTGTTTTGGGCGGAGATAGTTTTTCTGATTTTGAAGAAAAAATGCCTGTCGAAATGGCGGGTAAGGTTGAGCTGGTTGCCGGGCGATGCCTGGGATTATGCCGGGGAGGTAAGTTTGAAGGGGCGCCTTATGTGAAAATAAATGGTGTACCGGTGGGTAATGCCACTCCGACACTTGTTCTGGAAATTTTGCATGAAATGCTCAGGAGTGAGGAATAAGCAATGTCAGAGCGAATCTTTCATAATGCCAAAAGGATATGTCGTGAGATACTTGTGCGTCTGGTGCGAGGACATCTTTCTGGTAATCTGGCAGAAAAGATCGACCGCATACCTCTGGAGATGAGACCGTCACAAGACCCGGTTACCCGCTGCTGTATTTATAAAGACAGGGCGGTGATCAAGTATCGCTGTATGGCTTCGTTGGGTATGGCTGTTGAAACAGAAACCGATGAGCTGACATCTCTGACAGAGTATTATCAGCGTGCCAGTGCTGGCAAATTGAATTCTGGTGAATTTATGACCGTATTGCAGGTTGCTTGCAGTTCCTGTGCCCGTTCTGGTTATAGTGTGTCCAATGGCTGTCGCGGCTGTGTCGCTCGGCCTTGTGTGTCTGTTTGTCCCAAAAGGGCAGTAGCGGTAATAAAAGGTCAAGCCTGTATAGATCAGGATCTGTGTATAAAATGTGGAAAATGTCTGGAAGCATGTCCGTTCCATGCTATCGTCTGGATGCCGGTGCCTTGTGAAGAAAGTTGTCCGGTAAAGGCAATATATCAGGATGAGCAGGGGCGGAGGGTTATTGATAAAGATAAATGCATTTATTGTGGTAAGTGTGTTGTTGCATGTCCATTTGGTGCGATAATGGAGTGTTCCAGATTGCTCGATGTTGTTAATGCAATAAAATCAGGCCGTCATGTAACTGCTTTGCCTGCACCGGCAATTGAAGGCCAGTTCCCTGCCGATTGGCAACAGATGGAGGTGGCTCTTAAAAAACTGGGGTTTTCTCAGGTCTTGCCAGTGGCCTGGGGGGCACAAATGACAATTACCCATGAGGCTTCAGAGTTAGCCGAAAAACTCGATAGCGGTCAGGCACTGATGACTACTTCCTGTTGTCCTGCTTTCGTGCAGTTTGTCACAAAGCATTCTCCATCTATTGAGCCATTTGTTTCGCATACCCCCAGCCCCATGATATTTGCCGGGAAATTAGCAAAGCAAAAAGAGCCGGATACTCTGACCGTTTTTATCGGCCCATGTCTGGCCAAACGCATCGAAGCTCAGGCCAGTGACCAGATAGATTTTGTCATCTCTTTTGAAGAGCTGGGTGCCTGGCTGGTTGCCGCTGAGATATTCCCGGATGAATTAGAGGCCAAATTTGATGGTGATATGCCTTCAGGGGCAGCCAGGGGGTTTGCTCTGAGCGGGGGCGTTGCAGACGCCGTTTCTCATTGTTACAATGGAAATACGCCTTTGAAAAAGTCTTGTATTGATGGTATTGACCGTAAATCGGCCGCTGTCTTGAAAAATCCCCATAAAGCAATTAAAGACAATTTCCTGGAGGTTATGGCTTGTAAAGGTGGCTGTGTGGGTGGTCCGACCGCTTTGCAGTCGGCCCCAAAGGCGGCAGGTCAGATAAGAAAAGCTATTAGTGAGTTCTCTTAATATTTCACGGGCCGTTGCCTCTATGGTCATCAGATGCGATAAAACTCTTGACAAAAGGCGGGGCTTAATTGATAATATTGTATCGATAATTGTA
>JAFGDI010000100.1 GCA_016932145.1 Sedimentisphaerales bacterium | reverse complement strand
GCGGTGAAGCGCGAGGTCATTAGTGGTATTTTCAGGTTTTTACAGCTTATGTTCTTTACCTGATGGTTCAATGAGGCGTTCATGTGTGGCTCGATGAGCAGGCCAGATTCATCGAAAAACTCTATACCTAATGCCTGTGCCATGCCGGTGCCGCAATCGCAGGTTGCTGAACTGCCCAGTCCGATATAGAAATCGCGACAGCCTTTATGCCAGGCATCAAGAATAAGCTCGCCTACGCCATAGGTAGTAGTAAGCAGCGGATTTCTCTCTTCCGGGCCGATAAGTTCGATCCCGGCGGCAGCAGACATTTCTATTATAGCTGTCTGTTTGCCGGTGTGATTGATTATCATATATTCAGCATTAACACTTTTGCCTGTTGGCCCGGTTACCTGCGAGATGACTTTTTCGTGTTCGCCGGGGAAGCATTGCAGCAGGCCCTCTCCACCATCAGAAAGAGGTATTTGTATTATCTCGGCAGCAGGGCAGCACTGTCGCACTCCTGTGGCTATAGCTCGTGCAACATCGACAGCCCGGCAACATTCCTTAAATGAATCTGGTGCTATTATTATTTTCATTTTTTTTGTTTTTGCCTGTCTGTTCATTTTGAGCTTTATCTGGTGCCGCGATTAACGGTTTTTAATAGCTTCTACTATTTGTTCCATTTTTGCAGAGCGAGAGCCTTTGGCCAGAATGGTATCGCCAGGTTCAATAATTTCCAATAGTCGATCAGCCGCCTGAGTGCTGTGTTGTGCGATTATGGTTCTTTCTGCATTAAAACCGGCTTCAATGGCAGACTGGGCTGCGTGTTCAGTAAGAGGCCCGGCGGTTATCAGGTAATCGGTTTTGCTCTGCGCAATTTTCCGGCCCAGCTCTCGATGCAGTTCTATGGTATTATCGCCCAGCTCTCCCATGTCGCCACAACAGAATATTCTACGCTTGCCTGGCTGGTCGTTCAAGACATCCAGTGCCGCTGCCATACTGGCAGGGTTAGCATTATAACTATCGTCTATGATAGTAAAACCATTTATATCTTTTATATTGAGCCGACCGCTGACAGCATTGAAATCTTTTATCAGCTCAGCGAAATCGGCCGTAGTAATGTCCATACGGCGACATACTGCCAGGGCAGCCAGGGCATTACTTACATTATGTCTGCCGGGTACTGCCAGATGCACTGAAACCCGGTCATTGGTCTCAAAGCTGATACCGCCTTGCCCGTCTGGCTCAATTTTGGCGGCCCAGAGCTGACAATTTTCTGTCAGGCCAAAGGTAATAGTCTTATACCCTCCTCTTTCCAGAATAGCCAGAGCTTCGGGGTTATTACCGTTACAGATGACAATACCGCCGGGCTTCATGCCATGAGCGATAGCTGTCTTTTCAATACATACGCCTGATATGCTCTTTAGCCCTTCGAGATGAGAAGGACCGATAGATGTTATTACCGATATGTCAGGCTGGGTTATCATCGAGAGATAGTTTATTTCTCCCGGTGCATTTGTCCCCAATTCAATAACGGCAAAATCATGATTATTTTCAATTTCCAGTATACTCAAAGGAGCGCCAATAGCATTATTGAAGTTTTTTTGCGATTGCGTACCTTTATACTTCTTACTCAAAACATGGTAGATCATTTCCCGGGTCGTCGTCTTGCCATTAGAGCCGGTAACGGCAATAGTCTGTACCTGGCTGACATGGTTAGACCTATAATATTTTGCCAGCTTGCCCATAGCCTCTATAGTATCGGCAACTTTATGAACATTGACCTTTCGTTCATATATAGCCGGACTTATAGTTATATCTCGCTGGACTACCAGTTCGACAGCACCGTTGGCCACCGCTTTTTCAATATAGTCGTGTCCATCGAGATTTTTGCCGACTATGGCAAAAAAGATCTTATCGGTCAGGTCGCCCCTGGAATCAGTGGCAATGCCATGGGCGAGGTTATTTTCCAGCGGATTCTTGAGCGATGAATTTATCGCCGTTCTGATCTCGGCTGACATTAAAGGTCTCAATATGATATTCTCCTGCTTGCTTCAGTAAAATTCTTCTATCTGATGGTCCAGCTCTTCCAGTGGGCAGCCCTTACACTTTGCCTTGGGCTTACAATGGTCTTTTCCGACCTGAACTAAAAGTGCGTGAAATTCATTATACAATTGTATGTCAGACTCCAGATGTGATATGCAATATTCTCTTATCTGTTCGTAATCAGCTTCGGGCTCAATAAGTTTATGCCTGCTCAATACTCTGGCCGTATAGGTATCGACTACAAAGCTGGGCATACCGAAGGCGTAGAGTAAAATGCAATCGGCGGTTTCCCGTCCGATGCCGTTTATTTCTAACAGTTTCTCTCTTAACGAATTAAGTGAGTAATTCCTGAGTATTTCCAGGTCACCTTCTGTTTGCTCCATGATCCAGCGGGTAAGGTTTTTCAGCCTTTTGGCTTTGATGTTGTAATACCCTGCGGGCCTGATCATTTCGGCCAGTTGGTCGCTGGGCATACCATTTATGATCTGGAAATCGAGGGCCTGGGCGAACTTAAGATTGTCCAGGGCCATTTCCACATTGCCCCAGTTGGTGTTTTGTACCAGAACTGCACCAATAATAATTTCGGTGACTGAGTCTCCGGGCCACCAATTTTGTGGTCCATATTTATTATAAAGTGTTTTATATATTATATTTAAGTTATTTTCTTTCATAACTGTACTAATGTCTTGTTGATTTTTTTTATTAATCTGATATTAAATTAGTCTGAAAAGAGAAATATACCTGCTCAGCGAACATTTAGCAATGCTTATTGCCTGAAATAGCCGGTGTATATCGTAAAAGTGTTATATTTGTTAATGCGAGCGGAAAAAAATAAAAAAGTTTTAAAAAGCAGAAATTTTGTCTCAGAAAAGCAGGCCAAAAGGCCGAAATTTACAGAAATAATATAGTGTATTAGTTGTCAGTTAAGGCATTTTTAGAGAGGACCTTAGGAAAATGGCTGAGGATATGGCTATTTTGATAGTAGTTAATAGTGAGAATAAAGCAGAATTTTATCAGACAATGATGGAGGACCACGACATTCCGGTCGATATAATAGACCAGGACAGTGGTGAAATTTCTGTTCGTGTGCCTCTGGATATGATAGAAGAGGCAAAGTATGTGCTGGCTCAGTCAGATGAATTTGTAGAAGAAGAATCGGTTTTTGACGATTTTGACGACGACGATGATGATGATGACGATGATGATGATGATTTTTCAGACTACAGTCCATTAGAAGATGATGACGACATGGGCTTTGAAGATGATGATGATGACGATGATGACGATGACTATGGCGACGACGATGATGATGATGATGATGCCTTTGATCGCTTTGGCGGTTATGGTGATGACGACTATTGATAGTAGTTATGCCCGGCATGTCATTTCAGGTCTCGTCAGTAATTACTCAGGAGAATAAGAGATGGCAGAGCAGAATGTGATGGACATACAGGATGATGCCGGGAGTAAAGGGTCAGATAAACGGACCGAGCAGGACAGGCGTGCCCAAAGCGAAAGACGCAGCGGTATGGATCGTCGCTCAGGTGTTGGAGCGGTGTATAAAGGTCCGGAGCGTCGTAATGTTAAGGATGAGCGTCGTGCCAGCGATATGGAGCGTCGTCGCGGACCTGGTCGTCGGCGTTGTGACGAAAGACGCAGTGCCGAAGAAGGAGAAATGACAGACGAGCAGTTTATATTCATAAAGGCAATTGAAGAATATAAACGGATCAATAAAAGGCCATTTCCCAGTTATACTGAAATACTGGAAGTGGCGATCGCATTAGGGTATCGCAAAGTTGCCGAGCCGACTGCGATCAAAGCAGCGCAATAAATACTACCAGCCGGGTGTAATGCCAGGTTGGTATTTTGCTTTTTGGGTATCTGGAGGGGTATATGTTCAGCCGAGAGCCAAATAAAGTATCTTTACATCTTTCGCATACTGCCGCATTGGCCATACTCTGGGGTGAGAGTGTCTATCGCGACAGGTATGCCCGTCAGTATCTTCAGCGGCTTGACCTCAGTGAAGGTCAGGTTCTTATGGAGTCTTGCAATGCGATTTGTCCCTGGTATTCTGAGATAATCGTAAATCGCAAGTTTTATATACGCAAGTTGCTGGAGCAGTATTATCGTCGGGCCAAGGGTGCTTTTCAGTTGATCATACTGGCTGGCGGGGCAGATCCGCTTTCTCTGGAGGCTTTAGACCGTTTTGGTGATAAGCTCGACAGGGTTATTGAAGTTGACATAACCGATTTTACCGCAAAGCAATATGTGATGACTGATATTGCCCCGGAGCTGGCTAAGCACATCCATTTTATTCAGGCTGATGTTCGTGACAGAGAGCTGATGAAGAAATTGGAGGTTTTTGCCGACTATGATCCGGAGAAGCCGGCATTTATAGTGGCAGAAGGTCTTAGTTATTTCCTCTGCAAGATTGAATTGGAGCGGTTATTATTTGAGTTCAGTTCTGCAAAAAAGCACAATATGTTCGTTATGGATTATTTGCTTTCAGATATGCATATCGGCGCTGAATATGTGAGTATTCCCCGCCAGATAGTAGAAGCGGTAATGAGTTATATTTCTGATATGCCTAGTCATTATCATTATCAGTCATATAGCCCCGATGAGATAACACGCATGTATGAGAATAATAATTGCTATACCAGTTGTTTTTATCCGCAGAGCATTATGGAGCATTGCCGTAAGGGTATTTATGCTTATTTTCACCCGGACAATGATGGTTGGGTGGCTTTGTCAGCCGGTAATGTCTGATGATTGAGTAATCAGAGGGTCATAAGCCTCTGGCGGCAATATAACTATTTCAGCCGCGGTTAATTTCGTTTTGATAGCGATTGATCAGGTCGGCCCTGGTTATCATGCCGGTGAAATCATTTCCCAGACGGACAGGCAGCGAGTTTACGCCCAATCTGCTGAACAGGTTAAGTACATTGTCGAGTGTTTCCTGCGGGTCAAGAGCGGGTATGTCTTCTCGGGTTAGTTCGCCTGCCAGTAATAAAGGCACAGCTTCAGGCTGGAGCAGGGCATCGCGCAGGTCGCATTCATTAAGAGTGCCGGAATAATTGCCATTATGCATTATGACAAAGTCTGCGTGCTGGTGACCAATTGCCAGATTAATAATATCAAGCAGAGGGGTGTTATAATCAGCAATAAGCACATCACGATGCATAATTTCCTGTACAGTGATATTTCTGAGCAGGCTCATATCGGTAATCGCCTGATAGTTAACCCCGCGTCGAGAGAGTTTCATGGTGTAGATAGAATCGCGGCAGAGCAGTTGAGAAAAGAACAGGGCGATAGTAACTGCCAGCATAAGTGGCAGCATAACCTGATAGTTTCTGGTCATTTCAAAGACGATCATAATAGCAGTCATAGGAGCATGGGAAGAAGCTGCGACAACAGCGGCCATGCCTACCAGGGCATAATTTTCCGGTTGAACAGCCGGGAAAAGGCCGGTCAGGTTGAGTGTCATGCCAAAAAGATTACCCGTTACCGCACCGAGCATAAGAGAAGGTGCAAAAACACCACCACTGCCGCCGCTTCCCAGAGTGAAGCAGGTGGCAACCGTTTTCATAAGTAATAAAGCAGCCAGTACCATTATGGACGGTTTGAGACCGGTTTCTTCGCCGGTGCTTGACTTAATGCATTCGCTGATGACATTATAGCCATTACCAAAGATAGCCGGCTTTGTGCCGCCCATCAATTTTACCATGGCAATACCCAGAATTCCCAGCAGGACAGCACCGATGACCGGCTTAAGAATATAGTGTACTTTTACATATTTCTCGAAGAAGTCTTCAGTAGCATAAAGAGCTTTGCAGAACCATATAGCCGGGAAGGCACAGGTAAGACCCAGAAGCAGATAGAAAAAGGTCTCATACCAGTTGAAACTGAAAGCAGAATCGGTCAGGGGAAAGATAGCGGAATTACTACCCAGCATAGTACTGACGGTAACCGAGCTGATAACCGAGGCGATCAGTACGGGTGAGAAGGTTTTGAACTTTATATTACGGAGAAACACTTCCAGGGCAAACAGTACCCCGGCAATAGGGGCATGGAAGATCGCCGAAATGCCAGCAGCCGCTCCGCAGCCGACAATAATGCTCATATTAGACTTTTTCAGCCCCAGTAACTGGCCGGTGCTTGACCCTATGGCAGCTCCAATCTGTATGATCGGCCCTTCAGTACCGGCACTACCGCCAGAGCCAATGGTCAGAGCCGAAGAGATAGATTTGGCAATAGCTATTCGGCCGCGAATAATGCCGTTTCGTCTGGCGATGGCGTCCATTACCTCTGGTACGCCATGGCCGCGAGCCTCACGGGCAAATATATAGGTTATAGTTCCAACCAGTAAGGCACCCACAGCCGGCAGTATTATCAGGTAGTACCATTGACCATTGAAGATGCCGCTTATATGTTCACTGCCATAGCAAAAGTCATTTACTAATTCTACCAGCCAGGTAAAGATCAGCGACCCCAGGCCGGTGAGAATACCGATCAGCATGGCGATCATGATGAGCATGGAGTCTTCATTGATGCCATATTTACTTAGATGAGACACTAAATTGCTGATAATGGTCGGTTTGCCGGTTTTATTGCGATTGAAAATCATTTTGGTCTCTGTCGTATTGTGTTGTCTTTTAATATTTTCTGCACTATAATACTATATAGTCACCTGTTAGGTGTCAATATAAGATATTATGTAAAGAACCATTTATCGGCTGTTTGGGCTGAAAAAATAATTATTCCAGTCAATTTGGCTGCAAATAGTAATAAGCTATGATCGGTATATCAAAATTATATTGCGGAACAGTGGAGGCATCTGATCCATTGCGTTATAGTCGCCATTCTGGTCGTCTTCCCAGTCATTTATTGCAGTTTTCTGCTGATAAAAAGCCTGTCGTTGTCTGGAATATTACCCGTCGCTGCAATCTTCGCTGTCATCATTGTTATTCTCAGTCTGAGAATCTTAATTATGCCGATGAGCTGACAACAGCACAGGGATTTGAGCTTCTGGACGATCTGGCGGCTTATGGTTCGCCGGTGATTTTGTTCAGCGGCGGTGAGCCTTTGACCAGGCCGGACCTGCCTGAACTTATAGCCCATGCCCGGTCGGTGGGTTTGCGAGCGGTAATTTCGACCAATGGCACACTGATAACTGAGCAGAAGGCAGCGGAATTTGCCTCACTGGGTTTGAGCTATGTAGGTGTCAGTCTTGATGGAATAGGGCCGACCAATGACTATTTTCGTGGTCAGGAGGGTGCGTATGTTAAGGCTTTGGCAGGCATCAGGAATTGCAAGTCGGTAGGAGTTAAGGTAGGTCTCCGTTTTACCATACATAAAAATAATATATCGGATATATCAGGCATATTTGACCTGCTGGAGTCAGAAGGCATACCGCGAGTGTGTTTTTATCACCTGGTTTACGCCGGGAGGGGTAGTGAGCTGGTAGCAGATGACCTTACCCATGCCCAGTCGCGAGAGGTATTAGACCTTATAATGTCTCGTACGGCAGAAATGTTTTCTCGCGGCCTGAAAAAAGAGGTTCTCACTGTTGATAATCATGCCGATGGGCCATATATCTATCTTAAGCTATTGCAAGAGGGAAAACCCCAACGCGCGGCAGAAGTTATGAAATTGCTGGAAATGAACGCCGGCAATAGTACCGGTCTGGGCATAGGCTGTGTCAGTTGGGATGGCTCAGTTCACCCCGATCAGTTCTGGCGGCATGAGATATTGGGTAATGTAAAAGAGCAGAAATTTTCGGAGATATGGGCCGGGCGGCCAGGTGGTTTGCTCGATAAATTGAGAAATCGCAAGCAATATCTGACCGGTCGGTGTGCTCAATGCCGCTTTTTGGGTGTGTGCAATGGCAATTTCCGTGTTCGGGCCGAAGCTACTACTGGTGATCTCTGGCAGCCGGACCCGGCTTGCTACCTCACTGATGAAGAAATTGGCATAGCCTGAAGGCGTTACTGTTTGTAGAATCGTGAGCGTTTTTTACCCGGTTTTTTTACCAATAAGGGCAAAATACATTGTCTGGGGCTAAGCCATTCTATATAATAATTCTTCCGTGTTAGTTTTTCATTTTTATGTTCTAGTTCAGGAAGGTTTTTTTATGAATAGAATAATGCAATTACTGTTATGCTTTGCAGCTATGTTCGTTTTTGCTGGTTGTCAGAAAGATGATGGTTCAGCAGGGGCAGCCAGTGGTACTGAAAGCATAAATCTCACTTATAGCGTGTTTTTCCCGCCAACTCATGTTCAATGCCAGGCAGCTCAGGATTGGGCCGATGAAATATCTGCTCTTACCGAAGGCCGGGTAAAGATAGCGGTTTTCCCCGCCGGTTCGTTGACAAAGGCACCACAATGCTACACTGGTGTAGTTGATGGCATATCAGATATAGGCATGAGCTGTTTTGCCTATACTCGCGGTCAGTTCCCGTTAATGGAGGGTTTAGACCTGCCTCTGGGCTATCCAGATGGCATGACCGCCAGTAAGATAGCTACCGAATTATATAATAAGTATCAGCCCGCAGAGCTTAAGGATGTTAAGGTATTATACATTCATGCGCACGGCCCGGGAATACTGGCATCTAAGAAGGAAGTTGCTTCACTGTCAGACCTGAGTGGAATGAAGGTGAGAGCTACAGGTCTTTCAGCTACTATTGTCGAGAAGCTGGGGGCTATTCCGGTGGCGATGAGCCAGGGTGAAACTTATGAGGCATTGCAAAAGGGAGTGGCCGAGGCTACTCTTTGTCCAATGGAGACTCTCAAAGGCTGGAAACAAGGTGAGGTTATCAGTGCGGTAACAGATTCATCTGCTATTGGATACACTACGGCAATGTATGTGGTAATGAATAAGGGCAAATGGGATTCACTGCCTGATGATGTCAAGCAAGTGTTTGAGCAGGTTAGTATGAAGTGGGTAGAAAAGCATGGCGGTGCCTGGGACAAAGCCGATATTGAAGGCAAAGAGTTCGTCGAATCGCTGAATAAGAAATTTATTGAGCTTAGTTCAGAAGAGCAGGCCAGATGGGTAGAAGCGGTTAAGCCGGTGATCGATGATTATGTGAAAGTTACAACTGAAAAGGGCCTGCCCGGCCAGGAATTTGTAAATGATATTAAAGAGATGATATTATCTGCCGGGTCGGTTAAGTAATATATGAAGGTAAAATGAGGGCAGCCTGTAAACGGGTTGCCCTTGTATTTTCAAAGCAAAGAGATATTATCATAATGGATACTATCATAAAATTTTATGTTCGTATTTTGAAAGCAGTGGTCATGATCTTTGGCGCGATCTCTGCTTTGGGCATATTGGTAATGGTTGGTATAGTCGTGGTCGATGTTGTGTTACGCATGCTGCGTTTGCCGGTGAAGGGTGCTTATGACCTGGCGGCAATAGCCGGTACAATAACGATCGCAGCGGCCTTTCCCTATACGACGGCGATAAAAGGGCATATAGCGATCGAATATTTCTTTCAGAAATTTAATCGTAATGGTCGTTTGCTGGTAGATACTATAATGCGTTTAATGTCGATAGTGTTTTTTATCTGTGCTGCATGGCAATTTGTCTGTTATGGCATTTCGTTGCGTGACTCTGGTCAGGTGTCTCCGACTTTACAGTTGCCGGTATTTTGGTTGCCGTGGTTTCTGGCTGTTGTTTTTGTGGTAGTTGCATTGGTTACCGTACAGCATTTATTAAGCCCGAATAAGGAGTTTTTGAAGCCATGACACCATTAGAGATAGGATTAATTGGCTGTCTGGCCATGATAGTATTGCTGGCATTGAGTATGCCGGTGGCTTTTGCAATGGCAATTGTTGGTGTTACGGGCTTTGCCGTATTGGTGAACCCCAAGGCAGCGATGAGTATGATGACAGTAGATCTTTACGATACCTTTTCGAGTAATTCACTGACTGTTATACCTATGTTCATATTGATGGGTCAGGTGTCGTTCCATGCCGGTATCAGTTCTCGATTATTTGATGCCGCATATAAATGGCTTGGCCGTTTGCCCGGCGGTATGGCGATTGCAACTGTTGGTGCCTGTACCGCTTTTGGCGCTATCTGTGGTTCAGGTCCGGCGACAGCGGCCACAATGGCCTCGGTGGTTTTGCCGGAGATGAAAAAGTACAAATATGATATGACCCTGGCAACCGGGGCTGTAGCTGCCGGCGGCAGTCTGGGTATGCTTATTCCGCCTTCGGTAGTTTTCATTGTCTATGCCCTGCTAACCGAGCAATCGATAGGTGAGCTTTTTATCGCCGGCGTAATGCCCGGCGTTTTAATCGCTTTATTGTTCTCGCTGTCGATCCTTATTAGCTGTATTCGGCATCCGGAATACGGACCAGTTGGTCCGAAGTTCAGTTTGAAAGATAAAGTTAATTCACTTCTGGGCGTTTCTGAAACTCTGGCCCTGTTTGTTCTGGTTATAGGCGGCATGTTTACCGGGTTGTTTACTCCAACTGAGGCTGCTGCGGTAGGAGCGGCCGGTTCGATCGTTATAGCAGCTATTCGGGGTAAGTGTACGATCAAGATGCTCAGGCGTTCTTTATTTGAGACTTTGCGAACATCGTGTATGGTAATACTGATAGTTGCTGGTGCAACTGTCTTTGGCCATTTTCTGGCAATATCGCAGTTGCCCGCTGAGCTGGCCGGCTGGCTGGCTGGTCTGCCTTTGCCTGGCTGGACGATCATTGGCCTGATAATATTGTTCTATTTACTGGCAGGTTGTTTTATAGATGCCCTGGCCCTGATAATACTGACTACTCCTATTTTTTACCCTGTGATAATAGAGCTTGGTTTTGACCTGGTCTGGTTCGGTGTTATTCTGGTAGTTGTTACCCAGATGGGTGTTATTTCGCCTCCTGTCGGTGTTAATGTATATGTTGTAAGCGGTATCGAACGAGATATACCATTACAGTCGATATTTAAAGGTGCTTTGCCATTTTTGTTCATGCTGATAGTAGCAGCGGTTTTATTGATAGTGTTTCCTCAGATCGCATTATATCTGCCGTCACTGGTAAGGCAATAACTTGCCGAAGGCGTGTAGTTCAGGAAAAAATTATTTTGGGGTATGATATTTATGCTCAGACATTATTTCAAAAAGGTTCTTATCTGTAGTGACTTTTCGGCTAATTCCGATTTTGCCTTTGCTTATGCCCTGGAGATATGTCAGCGTTCGGAAGATACCAGTCTGTATTTGCTGCATGTTATACCAGAGGTAGATGCCCAGTTCTGGAAGACATATATCTATGAAGTCGAGGACGATATTGACGCTAAGGCTAAATCTGACATTGACCTGCGGCTTGAGCCTTATAAGCAGGCAGTACCACCGGGTCAGGAATTTCATATTGAGATAAAGATCGGGAAAGATCACCGCGAGATACTGGATTATGCTCGTGAGATATCGGCGGACCTTATAGTATTGGGCCGTCAGAGTAAAAATAGTTTTCAGAAGGCATTTATGGGCGATATAACCGAGAAGATATGCCGGAGCGCTGATTGTGCCGTTCTGGTTATGCCCGCTTCCTATCAGCAGCGGGTCGAGGGTAAGGGCTGAAAGTAATAAACAGTTATCATATTGTTGTAATCGTAACTGATTAACATCTTCCAAATTTCTATTTCGCTATTATAATACTATCGCCTGCCTGCTGGCGTGGACAGCCAGAGGGTAGTTGTCCGGTTAAATGTCCTTTTTTTGCTGTTTGCAGGTGTTGTTCGTATGAAAACTTTTCTTATTACTTCTGCTATGCTTATCTGTTCCAATGTATTTATGACCTTTGCCTGGTATGGCCACCTTCATAATATGAAGTCTCGCCCCTGGTTTATTGCCGCAATAGTAAGCTGGGCCATAGCTCTGGGCGAATATCTGATCCAGGTTCCGGCTAATCGCATCGGGCATGAACAGTACAATGTCGGCCAGTTGAAGATCTTGCAGGAAGCAATAACTCTGATGGTCTTTGTCCCATTTTCCATACTCTATCTCAAAGAAGAATTCAAAACCGACTACATCTGGGCCGGCCTTTGCATTATCGGTGCAGTTTATTTCATTTTCAGAAGTCATTGATGCAGGAATTTTGTACCATTTCTAGTATATTAAAGCTATGTTTTTTTACTAATTAGTACATGATTTACGGTTAATACTCTTGTTTAATAGGTTTTATTGGCAAAACAGACCCTCGTTATGGGACTTTTTGCTTTCGGGACTAAAAGATTTAAATTTTATTTTTGGAACAAAAACGCACTTTTGTCTGTATAAAAGCGCATAATACTTAAGTTGTTATTTTTTTGTTTTCAGGCTGGTGAAATCAACTGTTTCAGTATTGTTTTTTATGTTTTTATTTTCTGTTTTATTCTCTTTTTTAGGGTTGTGGTGTATTCTTTCTGTGGTCATTATTAAATAATAAAGTAAAGCGATATTTTTGGAGCAATTGGGCATCGGTTAATTATTTCCTGTGTTATCGTCGAGAATATTGGCGTAAGGTATGAAGTTGTTAATGATCATGTCAGTTGTAAGTGATCATATTGTCTCGATGTATTGATCCCCCCATACAGGAGTATAAAAATGAGAAAGATGAAGTTGAGTAAGAAGATGTACTATGGTTTTGGTGTTGTAGTATTGTTGCTTGTTATAGTTGCTGCTGTAGGCTTTTCTTCGCTACTGTCAGCTCGGGACAGTATGGCGACAATGCAAAAGCAGGTAGTGATCGCTCAGGATGTTAATGCAATTTTAACTCATGTGCAAAATGCGCAGGCGGCTTCAGTGCGTTATACGCTTTATCGCAATGATATTTATGATAAGCAGATATCAGACGAACTCAGGCTGGCAATAGATAAGGCCCGGGTTGTCAGGGATAATCTGTCCTCTCAACAGAGTAAGCAGGAGACCGCTGAGGCTATAGCAAAGATCGAAGATTATGTAAAGGCCAATCAGCAGACATATCAGACATTTCAGGAGATGGACAAGGCTCAGCAAACCGGTGATGCTGAAATAGCCAAAGTGTTCGAAGCATTGGCGGGTATTGTTGCTGTTGCAGAAAAATTTGTACAGGATAATGTTAAGGAAGATATGATAGAGTATAGTACAGTGCAGCGGTGGCAGGGTATTGAAAAGTATGAGCAGGATTTTTATGAGATAACCATTACTCTTAATGGGTATTTAACAGAACGGTCTTTGGAAAAGAAGTCTGCTTTGGTAAATGATATAAATGGTCAGGTTGCTGCCTTGGTTGATGAGCTTAAACGCGGCAGAGAGACGATGGCTTCAGATGTAACTAAAGCACAAATAGATAAAGCTGTGGCTGCATTAACCTCTTTTAAGGGTGAGTTTGATAAGTATGTGCGTTTGGGTAATGAGCAGGATATACAGCGTGATACGGTATTGAGGCCGTTGGCCCTGGCAGTGGTAGATTTGGCTACAAAGGTGCGTGATGGTGTATATGCAAATATAGATGAGGTTGAGCAGCAGTCAAACGAAGAGATAATAGCAACCCTTTATAAGATAGGCATTATAAGTTCTCTGGCTGTTCTGGCGGGTATGGTAGTAGCGTTTCTGATATCACGCGGTATCGTTATTTCGCTGACCAATATTATTGCTCAGTTGTCGTGCAGTTCTGATCAGGTATCTGCTGCTGCATCGCAGGTTTCCAGTTCTTCGCAGTCTCTGGCAGAGGGTACGACAGAACAGGCTGCCGGGTTGGAAGAATCGTCAAGCTCTCTGGCAAGTATTACTTCTCAGGCCAAACAGTGTGCAGAGATAGCAGATAATGCTAACCGGCTGGCTTTAAGTGCTGAGAAGGCATCTGGCGAGGGTTCAGTAGCTATGTCGGAGATGAGTAATGCTATAGTAGATATCCAGAATTCGGCAACAGAGACCAGTAAGATAGTAAAGACAATAGATGAGATCGCTTTTCAGACTAATCTTCTGGCCCTGAACGCAGCGGTAGAAGCAGCCAGAGCCGGCGAAGCTGGTAAGGGCTTTGCGGTTGTTGCTGAAGAGGTTCGCTCTCTGGCGATACGCAGTGCTGAGGCTGCTAAAAATACATCTGGTATGATCGAGCTATCTATTCAGAATGCTAATCGTGGTGTTGATATTTGCTCTCAGGTTTCAAAGAGTCTTAGTAATATTGCCAATACGGTAACTGAAGTGGTAAGGAATATAACAGAGATCAACGAAGCCAGTCATGAACAGTCTGACGGTGTAAACCAGATAAGTATTGCAATGGATCAGATGGGGCAGGTAACTCAGCAAAATGCGGCTAATGCCGAGGAGTCTGCCAGTGCCTCAGAAGAGCTGGAGGCTCAGGCGGTACAGATGAAAGATGTTGTATCGGAATTGGCGGCTATTCTTAATGGTTCAAATGATTCTGAAACCGCCTCAGCGAAAAGTCTTTCTCCTTCCGATGAAATCTATCACAAGATATCAGCAGGTAAAGCAGCTAATAATATGAAATATGCAAGTTCCTCTCTAAATTCTCTTTATAACAATGTTTGACCTTCTCACTGTTATTATAATGGTAAGACAATGTATTGAGTGCATACAGTGCTTATTGTTAAGGTAGCAGAGTCGAACATAGCCGCTGGTTGAATGATTTCGATCAGCGGCTGTTTTTGTATCAGCTTGCCAGTTTTAGTATGGTGCCGGTTATGTTCATGGCGTTGAAGGCGGCGTGCATGGTGATGGCTGTCAGGAGAGAGCCGGTTTTGGAGTAGGCATAGCCAAAGCAGCAGCCTAAAACTATGAGTGCAGGAAAGTGCTGGGCATTGGCGTGCATCAGGGCAAAAAGTACGGCACTGGCGATAATGCCCCGCCAGTTACTGCCAGAATATCTGATCAGGGAATTTTGTACTATGCCCCGGAAGAGAAATTCTTCCATAATGGGTGTAACAATTGCCGCCGATAAGTACATGGTCATTATGCCAGTTATGCCAATACTGCCGCTGCTGAGTTCCTTGAGAAATTCATGCTGTTGAATATTTTCATAGCCAAGCAGGGCGCAAGCAGAAATAGTTACCGAAAGGGCGAAAGCCGCCAGGCCAAATGCCGGTACACTGTATAACAGTGCAGTGATAATGTCTTTGCCCGGGTGTTGGCAGTCAGCGAAAATAGCTCTGATACCACCAGTGAATCTGCTTTTGATAATATAGCCAAGTATGCAGATGGTAATAATATTAAGACCAGCTAATAAACCGGCCCGAACAGGCAGGCTGGTATTTTCATTGGTAAAAACGGTGGTCAGGCCGGAAATGCAGATGAAAGACAACATGGCCAGGGGAATATCGGCCAGCGACAGGTTATTGTCCGGCAGGCAGGCACCTGTCAGTGAGTTGCGCCCCAGGTCATGGCGTTTAAGCCATTTAATTAAGGTTATCAGAGAGAAAAATATCCATATGAGTTGTATGGTTTCAATGTCTGTCATAGTGTTTTATAATAAGGTTTTCGTAACTGGTTATTTTTGCCAAAAGTAATCAAATATTGTACTGATAAACAGGCAAAATGTGAAATGATGTTTATGGAACTATTTTCTCTGCTATAATATAGGTATGGATCTATTAACTGATATACATTGTCATTTGCATGAGCCCGACTTTGAGAGCGATCTGGGTGAGGTAATAGCCCGTGCGGTCGAAAATGGTATAGGTCGATTTGTGTGTAATGCCGGGGCGATAGCAGATTTTGAGCAAATAAGCACAATAGCGAAACAATATAGCGGCATAGTACCTTGTTTCGGCATTCACCCCTGGTATTGTAATGATCTGCCGGTCGGCTGGCAGGGTGAACTGGCATACTGGCTGGTAAGTCATAGAGCTGGCGTAGGTGAGATCGGTCTGGACAGTTGGAAGCAGGGCATACCACCATTAGAGGTGCAAATGCATGTATTTCGTGAGCAACTGGCTTTGGCCCGTGAGCTTGACAGGCCGGCAATGATACATTGTCTCAAGGCGTATGATGTGCTATACCAGATACTTACAGATGATGGGACGCCGATCTCAGGTTTTTTACTCCATGCCTATAGCGGTCCCTGGACAATGGTAGGGCCACTGGCGGCTTTGGGTGGCAGATTCAGTTTTTCTCATCCGTGTTTTGCACCAGATCGGAAAAAGGCCCATAAAACAATAGCAGTCGTGCCATCCGACCGGCTATTATTAGAGTCTGATAGTCCTGATCTGGTAGGCCCGGAGCCTTATCGACCGTATTCGATCCGCCGGTCTGATGGCAGATTTCGCAATGAACCGGCGAATATATCGGCCATAACTCAGGTGTTAGCTGCGATAAGGGGAACAAGCCAGTCTGAACTAATGCAGCAGATAAAAAAGAACGCCAGTGAGTTTTTGGCTCCTATAGTATAGTTTTTTGGCCCTGACCTTATATTTTGCTTCACATTATTGCTGTTTCCTAATAGAATCACTGAACTTAGGATTTTTCCTTTGTTAGAGAATTAGTTGATAACAGCCTTGTTTTCGATAATGTGCCAGGTGTAAAGTCAGGTTGCTACTATGTAAGGTAGTAGTTTGTATCTGGTTATTTAG
>JAFGDI010000099.1 GCA_016932145.1 Sedimentisphaerales bacterium | reverse complement strand
TGCCGCAGGGAAGAACAGGGCAAACATAGTCCAGATATTGTGGTTCTGGCTATATTGCGGCCAGAAGTTGCTGTGCATGAGGTTCTGGTCAAAATTTTGTACTCCGCCAATGACAAATGACAAGATCGAAGCGCCAAGTATAGCTAATATGAAAAATTGTATTTTAATAGCCCAGGCAGCCCCGATATAGATGCAGACAAATACAATAAAGTTTACCACAGAGGCAGTGAGCAGAAAATTATCTGCTACCTGGGCATATCTGGAGCTGAGAGCTTCGGTGAAACCTATTATGTACAAGGCAACTGAAATAGCCTGTGAGAGAAAGAATACCAGGCCGATAGCACCGCCAAACTCAACGCCCAGCGAGCGACTGATGATATAGTAAGCACCGCCGCCTTTGACCCGGGTGTTAGTGGTGATAGCTGCCAGTGACAGGGTGGTAAGAGTAGTGATAACTTTGGCCATCAGAATGATGAGCAGTCCATGGAATATGCCAGAGTTGCCAATAACCTGGCCGAAACGCAGGAACATTATCACGCCGAGAATGGTCAGAGTGCAGGGAGTGAATACTCCGCCAAAAGTACCGAATTTATTTTTATTATCTTCCATGATTGTTACTTTAAATTTGATTGTGATTGTACTGGTATTTCACCTCTGAGCATTTTACCGATCTGGCCGGTAAGTCTGAGATAGTGGTCTGATGGCAGTCCTTCGTAGGTGCAGAAGGGCGAATTGCCGGTTGGCGGCTGGTTAGTACATTTGAAAATAGCCGTACCTTCATCTACTTCATCGAACATGGCAACATAGAGCATTTTTGACCTGGCCTGATTAATGGCCAGATCTGCCTGTCGCTGGAAAAAGTTGCCGCTGAGTCTGGGTATCTGGTTGAGTTTGCTCTTGCCTTGTTGAAGATTATGCCAGCTAAAGCCGGGGAAGATGACCGGTAGATAATCCAGGTTATTTTCCTGACACCATTGCATGTCTCTGGTCCAGACATTTTTGCAGTAGTTATCCAGCTCGCTATTGTTTTCACTGCCGTAACGGCCAACAGACCACGGACTGAGAATGTCGGCTTTGGCAAATACTTCCAGCCGTTGCTGGTCGGTAACGCAGTCGCGACCACCTTCGCGCCAGTAGCTGGGTATGCCGATCATTACGGTGCAGCCGCCATAGTTCGGGTCATTTTTGAAATAGTCGATCAGTTCGCCGCATTGGGCCAGAGTATATTTGCGGCCATCATTAAAGCCTATACCCCAGAGAGCGACAACGGGTTTGCCTTTGTGATATAAATAGCTCCGGTCACTTTTATCTTTAATGACATTCAAATCATTGACAAGGTGTTTCCAGTCATTGCGAACCCGGTCGATCTGATTTTCGCCCAGGCCCGACAGGTCATACATGACGGCCCAGCTACGCTGATATTGATTGGCTCCCTTGCGGCAGTGCTTCAAGACGCTGTCACGCCAGTTGAGGTGGGCTGACCTGGGAGTAGTTTCCGTTATGAAGCGTTGGAGGAAGATGCCATCAATGCCATAATCGGCCATCCAGCTAAAGTGCCGTATTATTGTCTTTTCGTTTGCGGAACTAAAAACGCTGGCCTGGCTGCCATCAGGGTAACGGAAATCAGTAGGGTAACATTCCGCCGGAGGATATTCACTCATATCTGGCCAGAGGTCAATTGTGCAAGAACCCGGCTGAAAGGTTTTGCTGTCAGTGCCCCAGTGACTCCAACCCAGATCAGTTCCGTCACCCGGACAAGTGAACCAGCCCTGATATCCGCACATAATAGTTTTGTCCATGCTGGTATAATACGGCTCGGCATTCTCCTGCGAATAGCAGAATAGATTTATGCACGACAATATGAGCAGACACAATTGTTTTCGCATAAGGCACACCTTGTGAGTTTAGTTACCAATCGATTCATCGTAATCAAGGGCAGGCCGCCAAACAATGCGGTACAACTCAGATTACGGTTACCTTATGCTTCTTCGCTCTCGTATTCGAGCTCATCTAAGGCATAGGGTCCTTGTCTGGCTATGTTTATTAATACACCTGAGGCCATGGCGGTTACTACCAGACCAGAACCGCCGGCCGAGATAAAGGGAAGGGCGATGCCTTTGGTCGGAGCCAGGCCCGAGACTACCATGAGATTTATAAGTGCCTGGCAGCCGATCATGGCAGTAGCCGACAGGCTCAGTAATTTCCCGATCGGGTCAGGGCTGATAGCAACCACACGCAGGCCCTGCCAGATAAGTGTCAGATAAAGGGCGATTACCATGCAGCAGCCGGCGAAGCCCAGCTCTTCGGCTATTATGGCAAAGATAAAGTCGGTGGTATCTTCTGGCAGCCAGCCGAGTTTCACTGTGCCCTGGCCCAGACCGGTGCCCATCATGCCACCGACGCCAATAGCCATTACCGATTGATTGCCCTGATATTTGGTGTCGTCGAGATGCTCGACCTGCTCAGTAGAAAAATGAGCCATAACTCGTTTCCAGCGATATTCTTCCTTATATACTCCGAAATAGAAGCCGATAGCAATAACAGGGATAAGCAGGAGCAGGAATCGTTTTTTTACGCCGCCGGCCAGTAATACAACAGTGCCAACAGTAGCCAGCAGGGCAGCGGTGCCAAAGTCTTCTTTGCCGATCAGTCCGGAGGTAAGCCCTAATATGGTAAAGCCGGGGAAGAAGCCTTGCCAGAAGGTTCTTATCTTCTCTCGTTGGTTCACTATCCAGCCGGAGAGGAAAAATACCGTTGTCCATTTGGTCAGCTCTGAGGGCTGAAACTTAATACCAAAAAGATTCAGCCAGCGACTGGAAGCATTTTTTTCTACACCGCCCAGTCCTGGTATTAAGGTCATAGCCAGAAAGATTATACTTATGATCAGCATGAAAACAACGGGGCTCAGCCAGAAGCGATCGGGGAAGATGAGAAATTTGCGATAATTCATTCGGCCGGCAATAGCCAGTAATACCAGTGCGATCGGGACAAAGATTATGCGGCGAACAGTGGTATATTCCCACATTTTACTATAGTCAAACTGGCGGTCAACAGTTGCACCGGCCGAATAGACCAATAGTGCGCCCAGGCTCAGCAGGGCGGCGATCGCTACCATGATCCAGGTAGCCTCGTTAGAGTGATAATATTTTCTCTGTGCTAGTTCGGGCATGATCTTTACTCTCTGACGCGATAACTCAAACTTACTGATAGTTGGTCTGGGTAGTGATAAATCACGGTTTATTTAGTTCTTCAATTACTTTGGCTATTACTATGGCTTTGGCCTCTTCTATGGGCTCGGCAATAGTAAGCCCGGCGGCACGGGCATGGCCGCCGCCGCCCATTGTGTTAGCAATGGCGTTCATGTCCAGATATTGCTTGCTTCTGAGGCTGAACCTCGTCTTGCCGGGCTCTTCCATTTCGACGCACATGATGGAGGCCTCTACAGTGCCGATCTGCATTGGTTCATTGACTATATTCTCGATCATGCCCCGATCGGCACCGCATTTTTTCAGGTCGGCCTGAGTGAGGGACATAACCGCCAGCCGGTCATTGCTCAGCAGTTGCAGGCTTTGCAGGGCCTGGCTTATGAGCAGCACTTTGGCAGGGGTATGATTCTGGAATAATTGCTGATATATCTTATCAACGGCTACACCGCCACTAACCAGTTCGGCGGCGATATGGAGAGCGGTTGCATTAGTATTCTGGAAATGGAACCACCCGGTATCAGTGCAGATAGCAGTGAAGATAGCTTCCAGTGCTTTGCGGTCCAGCGGCCAATCGGCTGCCCGGCATAAACGATACACCACCTCGCCGGCGGCAGAAGCATCGGTGTCAATTACCTGACAGGTGCCAATAGCATCGCCTGAAAGATGGTGGTCGATAGCCAGTGTGGGCTTACCTTTTTCAGTTCGCTGCAGCAGATAGTCACCAATCGCTGGCATCTGACGGGCAGAGCGGGTGTCAACTACGATTATCAGGTCAAAGGCATCGAGATATTCGGCTGTTAATTGCTCTTCGGTGAAATTTTCGCCGATAACCTTATCTTGTTGGTCGAGTAAAAAGCGATAGGGCTCACCTGCCGAGCTTAAAAACAGGGTTTGACAGGTTATATTTCTGTTATCAAGTCTGGCCTGAGCTGACAGACTGCGACTTAGAGCGATAACAGAGCCGACGGCATCGCCATCAGGGCGAATATGACTGGTCACCAGAATATTACTGGCCGACTGTATCATTTCTATTGCACATTTGAAATCCATATTTGTTTGCATATTTTCCAATCCATTGTAATGCCGGCATAATAGATAGTATGAGATTGTCAGGTCTGATACTATTCCATTTCTCTTACGGCCTGACAGTCTTTTTCTATTTGCCTGACCAGATCTTGCGTATTTTCGTACTTTACCTGATCTCTGAGCTTCTTGACAAATTCCAGAGTAATGTGTTTATTAACCAGAGAGTCGTGGTCGCCTTTATAGTCGAGCAGGTGAGCTTCTATCTGGTATGTACCATCTTTAAATGTTCGGCAATGTCCCAGGCTGACCGCCGATTTGTATATCGTCTCACTACTCCAGGTATGTTCAAAATTATTGCCAACTTTTGCCCGGCAGGCAAAAACGCCTTCTTCAGGTAACTGCTGATAATCAATATAGGGTTTAATATTGGCGGTGGGGAAACCCAGTCCGCGACCCAGTCCGCGACCGGTGATAACCGAACCGGATAGTATGTAATTGCGGCCCAGGCATTTGCGTGCCTGATCGAAATGGCAGGTGGCTACCTGCGAGCGGATCAGGGTGGAGCTGATCGAGGTCTCACCTTCAACGCTGCACCTTATCTTGCTTGAGGGTGTCATATAGGCTTCAAAGCCATATTCCAGGCCGAGTTCGCGCAGGGTGACTATTGTGCCGCTGCCGCGAACGCCGAAATTGAAGGTCTGACCTTCGACTATGTATTTAATATTGAGTTTTTCGACCAGAATATTCCAGACAAACTCTCGTGGGGTCAGGCTCAGGAATTTCGGCTCAGTTTTAACCATTATTATACCCGTTACCATATTTGTCTCTTCGATAAGTTTGAGTTTGAGGGGGACGGGAGAAATCTGAGGCGGCTTGCGGTCCGGCCTCAGAATGAATAATGGTGGCGGATCGAAGATCATGGCATAGAAGGGCAGATTTTTGCGTTTGGCTAGATTCCCGGCGGAATTGATGATCTCCTGGTGGCCGAGATGTACCCCGTCAAAGTTGCCTATGGTTAAAACACAACCAGAGTCAGTGCGAGGAAATTTATCGAGATTTGTAATTATATCCATATTTCGTTTCAAGCTATAGGTTAATACTACCGCTATTTTAACGGTAATTTACAGATTATAGCATGAAACAGAATAATATATAGTATTTTCCTTGCCTGGCGAACAGTAGTAAACAACATTAAATTTTTCTTCCCATTATATTTATATTTCCATTGGATTATATGCTATAATGTACTAAGTTTTAAACATAGCTATCTCGATAATCAATAGATCAACAATAAGCAAAAGAGGATTTATAGTGCTAAAATTCACAATTAATTTCGCATTATTATGTTTGTTCTTTACCAACACAATCAAGGCTGACTTATTTTTAACTGGAGATGATAACGCCATGGTTAATTATGTCTGCGGTTATGCCAGCCTCAATGACAATAGCTGGATCTATGTTACAGACGGTGGTGTTGTTTATCAGGCAGTAAGTTATGATAATTCAATTATTTATCTTCACAATGGCGGAGCTGTTGTTGAGCTGACCTGTGCTGGCAATAGTACTCTTCAACATCAGGGTGGTTTGATCAGTAAATTGATTGTTGATGGTGTTTCGGCAGGATGTGACAACCGGGTTATTCAGACAGGTGGTAGCATAACTACTCTGCAACTGAAGATACTTCTTGAACCCTTTGATAGTTTTTCCATGTCAACAGAAATGGCCAGGTCAGATTTGTCGAACTATGGAATTATCGTGAAAAATCCCAATCCAGGCCAGATACTGCCTCCTGATCTGACCACAACTTCTAATTCCAGAATATCAATAACCGGTGGTAAGCTTGGTGCTATTGAACTTAAGAAAACCTGTGCTGCCCAAATCACTGGTGGTGAGATTGAACTGATTCATGCATTGTACAATTCCACGGCCCAAATATCCGGTGGTAAAGTAACAAGTTTATGCACTGAGGATGACAGTAGAGTGACTATAAGTGCTCGTGATTTTGTTTTGGGAAGTGGTTTAACACTGGAATCAGATGGTAAGACCTTGCTTGGATCTGGTAACCTTCAGTGTAAATGGCTCAAAAGTGACGAAGTTATTTCAATAAATATTTCAAGAGGTGGTACCACCTCAACAATTATACTCAACGAACTTTATTGCTCCATTGGTGACCTTAATGGTGACTGTTTAACCAATATGGCCGATTTTGCGATCCTGGCCTCGGAATGGCTCAAAGGGAAGGTTAGATAAAACTAGATTGCCCGTACAGTTCTCAGAGAATAAATATATCCGTGAACGGTTACGATCGCCCTTTATGACGGTGAGTAAATGTGGGTTATTTTCCTTTTCTCTGCCCGAAAAGCCACTGCACTGTTGCCGGATCTGACCATGTCTTGATCGCCGAGCCTACATGGTCCGTTTTGGGCCATTCTTTATAAAAGCTTGTCCCGTCCTGCTTCACGATCTCATCATAAACAGCCTTACTACCTAGTTTCATGCCGTCATTTTCACCGACTGCTATATAGGTAGGTACATTTTTATACCCGGCTACCTCTTTTTGCATCTGCTCAAGTTGCACCTGGGTTGGAGCCTGATATGGTATGCCAATGGGCCAGCCGGCACAGCTTATAGCTGCGGCAAAGAGGTCTGGCTCAGCCTTAAGGAATTCCCAGCAGGCTTTGCCGCCATATGAAAATCCGGCGAAATAAACTCTCGCCGGGTCTATGCTCAGCTCAGAACTCGCGAGCATATCTTTGACCAGAGAAACTGTTGCCTGCGTGTACCAGCCAGTTGAGTTAACCGCCGAGAGATTGACAACCGGATGATATATTCGTTCATGCAGGCCGATATTGCCATTGGGGAAATAAGGCGAGGGGATGCTTTTATCATCAGGTATCTGGGGTACAATGCTAAAACACTCAAACTGTGGTTCATGGTAATAGCTGGTGTAGAGAAAACGAGCTAAGTTAGTCATTTCCATATTCTTACGATTATCGTGGCCGACACCGCCGGAGCCATGTACGCCAATGACCAGCGGGTACTTTTTGGTGGGGTCATAGTTATGGGGGTACATAATGCGGTATTGCAGGCTGCCACTGGCAAAGCGATATTCACGAGCGATATGGCCATAGAGACCATCTTTAACCTGATTACAGGAGTGTTTAAGGGCTGTAAGTTTAATTTTGCCCTGAGCTTGCAGTATGATCCAGGCATAACCAGCCCCTTTATGGTTACTGGTGAATAAAGTGGTAGTACCAGAGTTGATCTTCTTAAATGAGGTGATATTCTTCTTTTCGATAGCTTCCTGCAGGTTGTCTTTGTGGTAATATGCGATCCTGGCCTGAAGTGAGCCTTGTCCTTCAAATTCGATGGTCAGTTCATTGAGATTTATTTCAAAGCTTTTTTCGGCGACTATAGTTGGAGCGACCCGGCATGGTTTATCGTCAACCTGGATTGAGAGCCAGTTACCAATCTGGCTGGCATCAAGGTCGATGGTTGTTACCTTAGCTTCATATTCGGGTTGATTCACCAGTTGGCCCACAGGTTGTAGAGGAGCGAATTTTGGGAGCTGGTCTGTTAATTGGTTTTGAGGTGTTGAGACTTGCTGCTCTGTTTGTGGCTGATTATGCTCAGGCTGCGGGGTGGGCTTACCAAATTCGGGTTGACTGACGGGATGACGGTTGACTTTTTGGGGTACAGGGTCGAATCCGGCATTAGTCGGGGGGCAGCCAATAGCAACAGAGAGTAGAGCCATAATAACGATAATATTTTTAGTTGTGTTCATATTAATCATACTATATTAATAGTCGGATAGTTCGGGTGTAGTCTTAGTTTAATCAATAAAAAAATATCAAATTCTTTTCTCTTTCCAACTCCTTATTTTGTCAAAAGTTGGGGTAAAAATACAGTTAAATCTCTGAGAAATACACTTGACTTTGAAAACATCAACCGGTAAGGTTATTCGGTCACTGTAAACGGGGCTGAGAAGTCCGGTGACCTGGTGTTTGTAAATAATATCTGGTTGAGAGGCCAGGAAATGGTAACTTAATTTCTAACAAGGAGTTGTAAAACTATGGCTACTGTAACAAAAGTTGGTATCAACGGTTTCGGCCGTATTGGTCGTATGGTATTCCGTGCAGCTGTTGGTCGTAATGATATTCAGATCGTAGGTATTAATGACCTGCTGGATGTTGACTATCTGGCCTATATGCTCAAGTACGATTCAGTACATGGCAAGTTCAATGGTACAGTTGAGGTTAAGGACGGCTCTCTGGTAGTAAACGGCAACACAATCCGTATTACAGCTGAGAGAGATCCGCTGAACCTGAAGTGGAATGAAGTTGGTGCAGAGGTTGTAGTAGAGTCAACCGGTTTCTTCCTGACAGACGAGACCGCACGCAAGCACATTACCGCCGGTGCTAAGAAGGTTATTCTTTCTGCTCCTTCAAAGGACAGCACACCAATGTTCGTATGTGGTGTTAATACTGATTCTTATGCTGGTCAGGACATTGTATCTAACGCTTCTTGTACAACTAACTGTCTGGCTCCTATCGCCAAGGTTCTCAATGACAACTTTGGTATCGAAAAGGGTCTGATGACCACTGTTCACGCTGCTACAGCTACCCAGAAGACAGTTGACGGTCCTTCTGCTAAGGATTGGCGTGGTGGTCGTGGTATTCTCGAAAACATAATCCCATCTTCAACTGGTGCTGCTAAGGCTGTAGGTAAGGTAATACCTGAGCTCAATGGCAAGCTGACCGGTATGGCATTCCGCGTACCGACTTCAGATGTATCAGTAGTTGACCTGACAGTTACCCTGAAGAAGGAAACCACTTATGCTGACATTTGCGCTGCTATGAAGAAGGCTTCTGAAGGTCCGCTCAAGGGTATTCTGGGTTATACAGAAGAAGATGTAGTATCAACCGACTTCCGTGATGAAGTTTGCACATCAGTATTCGATGCCAAGGCTGGTATCCAGCTTGATGGCACATTCGTTAAGGTTGTATCATGGTACGACAACGAGTGGGGTTACTCATGCAAGGTTCTCGATCTGGTTAAGGTTATCACCAAGTAATTGACCAGTTTGACAATCCGTCAGATTTGACATGTAGAGACGCATGATTATGCGTCTCCGAATTGCAAGCCAGACATAGAATTAAAAGCCCGCAGGACAAGTTCTTGCGGGCTTTTTTGTTTTAGACAGGATAACCGCCAGAGTACTGGCTGGATTTTTCCCGTAGTTTGGGTTGGTACAGTATAAGTTATTTAAGTATTAACCTTCCCGAAGGTTGTGTGAATGTTAAATAAATATATCTTAGTGTCGTAGTAAGGTCGGAAAGGTAAAGAGCTTTGGCTATCATGCCTGGCATACTCAAACTGTAGGCATAATCCAGCCAGTACTCTGGCGGTTATCCTGTCGAAATATTATGTGTTAGTCCTGAAACTTTCCCCTTTCCAATAATTATGGGAATATCCTGTTTTTTTCTGGTGCGCCAGGTATAGTTTAGCAGTCAGTATAGTAGGACGGGCATCTTGCCTGTCACCAGAGTTTCGACTTTGTCGAAAGGGTTGCCAACTTTGTTGGCAATTGAGGGGCAACCAGGAAGGTTGCCCTACTTATATCATAAGGAACCAATATTGGAGAAACGGCGACAATTAGTTTTGGGGCTTTGGGATGAGCATGGGCGGTCATTGCACCGTATGCTGGGCCGGGTTACGCGCTGCGAGCATGCGGCAGGCGACTTGCTCCAGGATCTGTTCGTCCGGCTGGTAAGCTCCAGTGCTATAGAAAAGGCCGATAACCCGCACGGGTATATCTGGCGGGCGGCGGCGAACCTGGCGTTTGACTGGCGGCGGAAGCGGAAGATTACTGCCGGGCCGCTGGAAGATGCCGGGGTAGTAGCCGATGTTCATGCCGGGCCGGCTGAGAAGGCCCAGCGAAATGAGCAGTTGGAAACTATGCTCGATTCCTTATGTTGTCTGGGCGAACTCGACCGCAATGTTGTGTATTTACATTATATTGAACAATTAACCTATGACCAGATCGCTGCCCGGCTGGGCAAAAACGCCGACCACCTGCGGGCGGTCAGTGCCAAAGCCATAGCCAAACTGCGTATGAAGCTCAACCCAACAGAAAAGGAGGGTAGATAAATGTCTGAAAAAGATAATAACATTATTGATATCCTCGGTGAACTGGGAACCTTTGAAATATCAGAACAAAAGACCAATGCCGATATAGAAAAGACCAGAGCCGCTATCCAGAGCTATCAGCCCGGCAGTGAAAGAAAATGGAGCTATATCATGAACCATAAACTGACGAGTATTGCCGCCGCTTTAGTTATCATCATCGGAGTATTTTTCGCCCTGAACCGGGGCGGGGTTTCGCCTGATGGTGCGACGGTGGCGTGGGCGGATGTGATGAAATGTATTGACAATATGAAAAATGAGGTATGGATATATGCTGTAAATACCTCGCCTAACAAGGATGAACATCAGGAGGGTTGGATTTCGTTGTCTAATAAAATAACAGCAACGAAAAAAGCTGACGGAACGCTAGAGTTTCGAGATAATAAACAAAAAATTAAATATGAATATAATCCCTTACTGAACTCTATAAATAAAAGTGGTTTTTATAAGTCTTCGGATGTTACAACT
>JAFGDI010000098.1 GCA_016932145.1 Sedimentisphaerales bacterium | reverse complement strand
CGATACTGGCTTCTGGGACACCTTCAGGGCCCAGTTCCCGCTTACCTGCATATTGCACCCGACTATGCAGGGGGAATATATGCTCGCAATGCTGGCTGCTCATGAGCAGTGCGGCTGGCTGCCTTCCTGGTCATTCCCCGGCGAAGAAGGCAGTATGGTAGGCAATCATGCTATTTCGCTCTTTGCTGATGCCTGGTCCAAGGGCATTCGCAGTTTTGACCCGCAAAAGGCGCTGGCGGCCTATCATCATGAAGCGACTAATAAAGGACCATGGGGACCGGCTAACGGACGCGATGGTTATAAATACTATTATGAACTTGGCTATGTCCCGTATCCGGAGGTAAGAGAGGCTACGGCCAAGACCCTGGAATATGCCTATGATGATTTCTGCGGCTGGTATCTGGCCAAAGCTGTTGGCGATGAACATTATCAGCAGCTCTTTGCTCCACATATGTTCAATTATAAGAATGTATTCAATCCGGCAACCGGATTCATGCAGGGTAAGAATGCCAAAGGGCAATGGCAGGAAGATTTCAGCCCTTTCCGCTGGGGCGGACCATATACCGAGGGTAATGCCTGGCATTATACCTGGTCGGTTTTCCATGATGTTTATGGCCTTATCGAGCTGATGGGCGGCGAGGCGGCCTTTAATGCCAAACTCGATGCCGTGTTCTCTGCACCCAATACCGTTGATGTGGGAACCTATGGCGGTATGATCCATGAGATGACCGAAATGGTAATGGCTGACATGGGCCAGTATGCCCACGGCAATCAGCCGATCCAGCATATGGTATATCTCTATAATTATTCCGGTGAACCCTGGAAAGCTCAGTATCATGCCCGCAATGTAATGGCAAAGCTATATAATGCCACCGAGAACGGATATCCCGGCGATGAAGATCAGGGCCAGACTTCATCGTGGTATGTCCTGAGTGCTCTGGGCCTCTATAGCGTCTGTCCCGGCACTGATGAGTATGTTATCGGCAGCCCGGCTTTCCCGCATACTGTTGTCACTATGGAAAATGGTAAGAAATTCATTGTCGATGCGGTTAATAACTCCAGCGAAAATGTCTATATCCAGTCGGCAACGCTTAATGGTGAGCCTTTTACCAGAAATTTCCTGACTTATGCCGAAATAGTCAACGGCGGCGAGCTCAGACTGATAATGGGCAGTGAACCAGCCACAAACCGGGGTATCAGCCCGGCGGACAGACCATTTTCAGTCTCCAAACCCTGACCTAATGACTGAAATGGGAACTCTTGTCAGAGATTCTTGATTTTCAGCTTTTTGTTCAGGCTTAGTTTGCTGGCAGTTATTATACTGAGCAGGGCCACCAGGGCGATAGCAACTGTAAGGGCAGCTACCATTTTTACTGGCAAGCTGGCGTAATTGCTTATTATTTTGGGCCAGATAGCATATAAAGCCGCCATAATTCCCAGACCCAGCCCGGTTATTGCCGCCAGGGCATAGCTGCGGGTTATCTGCCTTAATAGCTGTTGTCTGCTATAACCCAGCGCCCGCAATATTGCATGATCGCGGCGACAGCTCTGGCAGCTTTGCAATACGGTCAGAGCAAGCAGGAAATTCCCCATTATCATGCCCATACCGCCTAGTAAAGCGAAAAGCGACATATAGGTATTTTCCACACCGTAAAGCTCAGCGAGTATTTCGCCGGCAGGCCTTATTTCAGGGCCATATTCACTGAGCTGCTCTTCCAGTTTTTTGTCAGCATTAAATAATATAAGGCGATAACCATTTTCCTGGGGAAATATTTGCTTATACGACTCCTGGTCGATTAGCAGTTTACCCTGCAGGATCGAGCTTTGCAAACCGCCGCAAAGTCTGAGCTTGTATTCCCGCCCAAGCTGGTCTTGTATCTCCAGCAGATCGCCGACTTTTTTATGCAGGGCCCAGACTATGGTATTATGATCGGTCACCGCCGGGATGATATTGTCTTGCGGATCAGTATCAGCCAGAATAGACCAGTCGGCAGGCATACCTGCGGCCGTACTGACAAAGCTAAAGCAATTGAGCTGTTGCAACTTTTCGCTATCGGCAGCAATAATCGTGGGAGTAACCGCCCGGCTCAGGTTCAGGCAACTGGCATCATCGCCGCGTCGCTGACGAAAAGCCAGAAAATTATTTTCAGAGTCTATCTCGCTGGTCAATGGCACAGAGCATTGGGCCAAATAGCCAAAGCCGCCCGCAGGTCCACTGTTTTTTTCAAGATCGGCCAGCGGGTTATGATGGTTCAAGCCTACCGCCGCCACCATGAACATACCGCAGGCCAGTGATACTACCACCGCCAGAGTTGTACCTGCATTACCCCGTCCCAGTCCATTCCAGAGCATTTGACTAGGGCTGAATCTTCGGCCGGGCAAACTACATAAACGCAATATCTCTCTTATCATTAAAAGTCCGGAGATAAGCAGACAACTGCCTCCGGCAAAATAGCCCATTATACTTCCACCACTTAATCTGGGCATCAGTAACGCCAGAGCCAGTACCAATAGCGGCACAATGATAACTCGTCGGTTAAAAGCTGGCTTTCCGCTGTTGGCAGTAGTAACACTGCTAAGGGATGATCTTACCATCTGATTGAGTATTTTCCGGCATTTGAGCCAGGCAGTCAGAATTACCAGTGTTACTGAGAGCAGTACACCAATAATGATCGTTGGAATATCGGCATAAACTGTCATTGGCAAACCGCCGGTCGCTCCGGAAAAAACGCTGTTCAGGCCGCTATTGAGCAGCCCGGCATAAAGCAGACCTAAAGCCACGCCCGGTATTACACCGACCTTGCTTACTACTGAGATCTCGGTCAATATCAGCCATTTTATCTTACTGGTCGGCCAGCCCAGAGCCTTGAGCAGGGCCAGTTCGCTTCTGCGATTCTGTACATTCAGCCCCAGCAGCATAGCTGGTAATAGCAGGGCGCTAGCGATTAAAAACATACTCAAAGCCAAAAACAGACCGCCGAAATCCAGAGAATTAGACACCGAATATTCTGCTTCCAGGTCAACATGTCTTACCGGCAGAGGCAGAAGTTCTTTGAGCCGCGTTGTGAGCTGCTTCTGGCGGGCGGCGGTAAATTCGCCCGTCTGATACAGAGCCGTTGCCAGACCATAACGACCGGCAAAGAGCTTTTCGGCTAGTTTATAGCTTATTACCATTTTCGGCGTGGTTTTGTACCTGTCCCAATATTCTTCATCTTCCTGAGTTATCCGGTCCAGATCAACAGGTACGCCGGAATCCCAGTCGCTGCAACTTTCCGAATCGGTCATGCCGGGTATTTCGGGCATAAGACCCTGCATATATTCCAACTGTTCAACCGGTACGATCTCACTTACGCTCAGAATTACAGTCCGCTCGATAAGCTGACCATTGTCTGCGGGCAGAAAATAGGCCAGACTGAGCTTATCGCCAACTGCCGCATCGATCGTCTTTGCCAGTGAGCTGCTTATCACAACCGAGTTTTCATCGAGCTTATCGCCAAATCCAGTTCCTGCAAAGCAATAATAGCTGGCTTTGCCCCGAGTGGTGTTTTCTACGCAATTGACCAGATAGCCGGTAAAGGGCAACAGGGCAAATTCCTCGCTGATAGTCGCAGCGGTTGCCTGATCGAAAAAAATACCGGCAGTTCTTATACTGGAATATTCCAGACCGGAGCTGAACTTTATGCCCAGATCATCGCTGGAAAGAGAATTTATGATAAGACGATCGAATTGGTCGGGCACAAGGGCTTCCGGGCGGTTCATTAGCAATAAATTACCGGCAGTAGGTCTGTTTTGCTGGTTTAACCGCTGATTGAGCTCATTGGCGTTTACAAAGGCATTGCAAACAGACCGCTGACCGGTATGCAAGGCAAAAGCTCCAAACTCATCGGCGGAAATTATCGCTGCTACGGTTAACCGCCAGCTCTTGTTCATATTATCACCGGCATAAAGAGCCAGTTCTGCTACCATATTATCACCGGAAAATTGCAGGATCAGATCATCGCCGATAGTCAGGTCCAGCCGTCTGGCAAGCTCTTGATTTATCGCCGCCTGATTTATGCCCAGCTTTGCCAGAGCCTCATTGTCTGCGGCAGCCGCCAGCGAGTCTGTAATACCCAATAGCTCAATATTGCCCACCTGCTGCATGCCTGCCGGATTTATCGCTGTAGCCGGGCGGGAATTCACTACAGTTATTTTCAGCGACTCTGCCTCAGCTCCGCCAGATATAAGCATCTGTCGAATAGCTGTGGCTGTTGCTGCGTCAAAGCTCCCGGTCGGAGAACTCACAACTGCCTGTACAAACCCCAGCCTCTGTCGGGCGAGTTCGCTGAGTGAATGCCGGACCGTTGCGCCAATGACCAGAGCACCGGTAATAACAGCAATACAAACCGCCGAAGCGCCAGCAGCTGCAAGATTTACCCGCCAGTAATATTTCAGATTTTGTTTTAAGATATTCATAATACTATCATCTGGAACTTTGTTCTTTCTGCTCGATTACTTTTCATCGCGTTTGTAACCATCTGAAGGGCGTGTTGCCCAAAAGGAAAGTAGATTGAGTTTCTCGAATTAAGACGAAACAGCACTTCTTTTATATTAATACCCCAGAAGATTTTATAAATCAAGAAACAAAAGCAATATCTGAGTTTTTTGAGTATTATAAATAGTGAACCTTTGCTTGTTGGTCACTTTAGTACCTGTTTTACCTCTAAAACCTGATAATAAAAAAAGGCCGCAGCCTCGGGTGAGGTGCAGCCTTTAATTTATGTATTACTTTGGCTATAAGAATATTACTTCTTATTCCAGATGCAAGAGCCGTAAACGGCGGCATTGCCAAGTTCTTCTTCGATTCTCAGAAGCTGGTTATACTTGCAGATACGGTCGGTACGGCACAGTGAACCAGTCTTGATCTGGCCAGCACCGGTAGCAACTGCTATATCGGCAATGGTAGCATCCTCAGTCTCGCCAGAACGGTGAGAGATAACAGCGGTCATGCCGTTACGCTGAGCCATCTTAACAGCTTCCAGAGTCTCTGTCAGAGTACCGATCTGGTTAACCTTGATCAGGATCGAGTT
>JAFGDI010000097.1 GCA_016932145.1 Sedimentisphaerales bacterium | reverse complement strand
GCTACGCGGCAACAGAGATATTTCAATTTGTAAGATACTCACCGCCGTACCGCCTTGAATCCAGGTTGCGGAGCAATACCTGAGCCCCGAAGCTAGTCGGGATTTCGGAGTACCTCAACCCCGATTGTTCGGGATTTCGGAGTACCTCAACCCCGATTGTTCGGGATTTCGGAGTACCTCAACTTATTTATGCTACGCATTACTGCGTGTCTTGTTTCTTATTTCTCCGTGAACAATTACAAATACTCTCTATGGATATGAAAAAATGCTTAGAAAAAGGAAAAAAAAGAGGATATTACTCCTTAGTATCCTGCTGGGAATAGCTGGAGCAGTCTTTATTGCACTATGCGCGGGTGTGACCATGTACCTGCTGGCTATCTATAAGCCGGCGGAATACGCTCCGGAACCCATACCGGTTGAGCAGCAGGAAATGGCTGTTGACCAGGCCATAGCCTTGATCGCAGATATACACAATAATGTATATGCGAGCAATACATTTGCAGAGACGATCGATAGTAGTCTGATCAACAGGTTACTATTGCATAACGACCTGAGCAAGATAATAGAACGAGAGTTTGCCAACAGGGAATATTCGATCAGGCATCCCCAGATCAGTATTCGTAATGGCAAGCTCATATTTTATGTCAGTATGACCTATGCCCGGCAGCAGACCATAGTGAGCATAACGATAACGCCGGAGCTTACCGATAATGGCCAACTTAGTCTGGAATTAACATCGGTTCGTTCAGGCCTGCTGGGCCTGCCCTCACTGGCGATCAATGACTATCTGATAACCGCGGCAGACAAGATCAAAGCCCACCTCGATACGGCAAAAACTACCGATCACGGACCAAACAAAGAAAAAGTTGAAAAGGATCTGGGACGCGTGATCGGGCAGGTATTACCTGAATTATTGAGGAAAGGCAAAGTTGAGCTCGACCCGGTAATAAACAGTCAGGAAGATAAGAAGATAAGGATAAGCGATATAAAGCTGGAAGATCAGCAGGCGATAATAACTTTCAGCAGTATATAGAGAGTTGCGAATGTCAGGAGCGAATATAACAGGAATAATACTGGCCAGCGGCTCACCTCGCCGGCGGGGCTTACTGGCAGAGCTGGTGGCTGAATTTACGGTGATAGTGCCGGAGCTGACAGAACCAGTCTTGCCGGACATGGAATGTCAGGCAGCCGATATCTGGGTAGAATCTCTGGCTTATCTCAAAGCGGCACAGGTAGCCCAGTCACACGCTGAACAGGTGGTCATTGCCGCTGATACCGTATGTGTGCATAGCGGTCGAATAATCGGTAAGCCAGAAGATCAGGAGCATGCCAGAAAGATCCTGACTGACCATTTTGCGGGCAACTGTCAGGTGATAACCGGTCTGGCGGTATTATGGCCGGCGAAAAGGCTTCGTTTGATAACCCATGCAATAACAGAGCTGGAAATGCGGGCTATGACCGCATCTGAATTAGAGCAGTATCTGGCAAGCGGGCTATGGGAGGGCAAGGCCGGCGCTTATGCCTATCAGGAAGGCGGCGATCGATTTGTGATCAGCAGGAAAGGCAGTGAATCAAATATAGTTGGCCTGCCGCTGGAATTACTGGGTGATATTCTCAGAGCCAATGGGATAACAAATAGCTGACCTGCCTATAACCGGCACATGATCTTATGGCTAGCTGACAGGTTAGCCATCATCCAGATTAAAAGAGCGGTAGAATTTACAATCAGCGAGCTCTGGCCAGAATTGCCTCTGTGGCTACCTGACTATCATCGAAATGTATCTTTTGCCTGCCTATGATCTGATAGTTTTCATGCCCTTTTCCGGCAATAAGCACACAGTCACCCGTTTGGGCCAAAGCGATAGCCGACTGAATAGCCAGCTTGCGATCGGTAATGACTTTTACCTTATGGTCATATGGATCAGAGAATCCGGTACAGATCTCTTCAATAATAGCATCGGGATCTTCCGTGCGTGGGTTATCACTGGTAACAAATATCATGTCAGCATATTTTTGAGCAGCCGCGGCCATTCTGGGCCTTTTTGTGCGGTCACGATCGCCACCGCAGCCAAAAACAGCTATGACCTTATTTTGCGTAAGTTGTCTGGCAGTAGCCAAAGCCCGATCGAGAGCATCATCGGTATGGGCATAATCGACCAGTACGGCAAAATCCTGCTGGCAATTAACAGATGAAAGCCTGCCGGGCACACCGGGGAATCCATGCATAGCCCTGAGAATATCGGGCAGTTCAATGCCACTGGTAAGAACCATAGCAGCAGCAGCCAGGAAATTACTGACATTATGTATAGCCGGGACCGGCAGATGAAACTCATATTCACTGCCATGATATACAATGGTGAGATCAGAGCCAAAGATGTCCTGTCTGGCAACTTTAGCGGCCAGAACGACATCGTCACGATCAACACCATAAGTTATGAGAGGTCTGCCATAGGCGGTTTGAGCGAAGAAATCCCACTGCGGGTCATCCCGGTTAATAACCGCCGAGCCCTCAGGCAGCAACTGGCAAAACAACTCTGATTTAGCCTGCCGATAATGTTCCATAGTCTTATGGTAGTCAAGATGATCGCCGGTGAGGTTAGTAAAGGCTGCGGCATTAAAATAAATGCCATCAGTACGCCTCTGGTGCAGGCCATGACTGGAACATTCCATGGCAACGGCCTTGAGCCCGTTATCAACCATTTGCTTCATGATCTCAGCTAACTGCACGCTACCCGGCGTGGTATTATCCAGTTCAACCATACCCTTGCCAGAGTCATAACCAATAGTACCAATAAAACCACAAGGACAATTGCATTTATCGAGTATCCAGCGGACCATGCTGGCGACGGTGGTTTTACCGTTTGTGCCAGTAACGCCATAAACGGCAAGCGACCGGGCAGGTCTGCCCAACGCCGCCTGGGCAAGTCTGCCAAGCGAGCCGGCAGAATTAAAGACACGCATAAAATGGGTGGAGCCATGAAAGATGTTTGGCAGTTGATCCTGATGAACTACGATAGCCGCCCCGCCGGCAACGGCATTAGCGATATAATCATGGCCATCAGATGATGGTCCCTTAACCGCAACGAATATATCGCCTGATTTGACCTGCCGACTGTCAGAGACTACCCGGCCACTAAGCCTGGTCATGTCAATATGGGCATCTGCGGCTGATTCTGATTCGATCTGTAACTGAAATATTAGTTCATCCATAAAAAACCTGCTTCCTTGCTAATATGTCATAATAGTATAACGGAAGATGAATAATAAAATCAAGAAGATAGGCTCATAAAACCTTAATAGAAAAAGGTTAAAATTGATTACTTGATTGCCTGTATGCAGTGCGGTTATACTGTGAGGATAAAAATAACTAAAAAGGCTCAGGGCACAGCGAACGATCATTTATGCCCATTTGTTTGAAAAAGGAATTCAGACAAAGCAAGCCAGAGATAATAGAGCAGGAAGGAAGCAATATATGGAAGATTTCAACAAGGAAAAAGGCCAGATTTGGAAGATAAGAACCGTCAAGAACTATGCAGAGGCGAGCAACCACATAATAATCGGTAAGGTAATAAGTTGCAATGAGGCTTTTGTTAAGTTAAATTGCCGCACTTATCATTTTCGCAAACATGCTCATAGCCCTAACGATATTAAGGTTGGCAATGTCATGGACCGCATAATTCCCTGGAACAGAATAGAGATAATCAATCAACTCAACGATAAATTTGACTATATAAACGCCCAACTCGTAGCAACCAGTGATGTTCAAGTCGATCTGGCAGACGATATGATGAACTATCTAATGGTATCAGCCCATGAGAAGAATTATTAAGATATGAGCGATGGCTGGTGAAGTTTATGTCAGAGAAAAACAAGAACTGAGGGTTAAAAAGCCCCGGTTCTTTTTTTTATTAAAACCGACAGTTAAATCCACTCACCGGCACAGGAAAATTTGTCCCGGTCTTAATATTTATATAAATATTTATAGTTGTAT
>JAFGDI010000096.1 GCA_016932145.1 Sedimentisphaerales bacterium | reverse complement strand
CGATCCTTCACATATATTCGACCGGCTTCCAGATCGTTGGCCAATACTTCCCGCTCATTACCATTACCATTGGTAACAGCAACTTTAACGGAGAGACAACCAGAGGGTACCAAGTCCCTTTATTTGTAATGTTATACTAAAAAAGCAGTTATGTGATTTTGTTTGCTGAAAATATACATTGTTGGGATATTGTTATCTACAGGCTTTACTTTTACGGTGTTTGAGCCATGAAATTTGCATGACCAGGACTAAACGAAAGACAATTGGTGGATTATATTATCATGTTATGAATCGAGCTTATAGTGGTTCACCCTTGGGTTGTCCTGCAAAGTTTGGTTCTGATTTCATTATTTATCCTGTTTTTCACCAGCCTCTATCTGCTTAACGATCTTATCAAAATCACTTAGTCTGGTATTATCTTGTGCTATCTGTTTGATATGGAATTTTTCGTATTGCTCTTCTGCGAACTCTTTTGCCATTTCATGTGACACCTTCCCGGCATTATTGAGAATATCCCGGTCATTGATCGTCAGAAAGCCATCGAGTTTTTTTATCCAGTCGTGCATGTACATTGGTATCCGGCGCATTGCCTGACCTTCGGCGAAGATAAGATATTGCTCTACCAGATTATTCAATGCGCTCAGCTCGTCCTGATTAAGATAATTCTTGGCAATAACCACATCTTGCTTGCGAACTTTCGAGCCACGAAAATTTGTCAGTCCCATATTCGCCTTATCGGCATCAGCTCTTGATCTTACGATCTCGGCGGCGGTCTGGCCGGTTATAGCCCAGTGCATTTTATTCTGTACCGTCTTGAAGAAATCGATACTAATCTCCTGGGTTGGGTCGTAATCGATACTGGTAGCGTAAATATCGGTTATCTTCTGATAGAATCTTCGTTCTGAGGTGCGAATATCCTGAATACGCCGGGTCAGCTCTTCGAAATAGTCGAAAGGAAGATCAGGATTTTTCAACCGTTCATCATCCAGCGTAAAACCCTTGATGATATACTCTTTCAGTCGCTCAGTTGCCCAGATCCTAAATCTGGTAGCAATCTGGCTTTTCACCCGGTAGCCAACTGAGATTATGGCATCAAGACTATAAAATGTCATATTTCGCCGAACCGAACGCGCACCCTCCTGACGAACTACCGAGAATTCCTCGGTAGTTGCCGATCCAGACAACTCTCCCTCTTCATAAATATTTTTCAAATGCAGACTTACATTATCCACGCTGCATTGAAATAATCTTGCCATATCAGGTTGTGTCAGCCAGATATTCTCATCTTCCAGCCGAACTTCCAGCTTTATCCGCCCATTTTCAGCCTGATAAACCAGAAATTCACCGCCGGGCAATGCCGGGCTGTTTTTAACTTTTTTTGCCATACATAATCTACTCCCAAAAATGAGCCAGAACTCTGCGGTCAACTCCGCCTGAGGCGGATTTCGGCCGATGGCCTCAACGGTTGGCCTACTTCTTCAAATGTATCATCAATACGGTAATATCCGCCGGGGTGATACCGATTATTCGCGATGCCTGAGCCAGGGTCAGGGGACGGATGTCTTTTAATCGCTGGCGTGCTTCGTTGCGTAGTTGGGTTATGGCATCGTAGTCGGTATCAGGTTTGAGCTTAATTTTTTCCAGATGTACAGCCTTTGAGACGAGTTTATTTTCTTTTTCGATATACCCGGCGTATCTGATATCCCAGATGACAGAGCGAACCAGCTCGTTGGGCAGCTCACGAGCAGCTAATTCCGGTACAGATTGCAGCAGCCAGTTTTCGTCGTGGTCCTGCTGGCAGAGAACGCGGTCGAGTTTGCGACCTTGATAGTTTGTACTGACCAGATAATCGTATAAGGCTGTTTTTTGCTGTTGTCTGCGTGAGAATATTTCCCAGCGGTGGTCGTCAACGAGTCCCCACTGGCGGCCCAGGGGAGTGAGTCTGGCATCGGCGTTATCAGACCGCAGTAGCAGGCGATGTTCGGCGCGGGAGGTGAACATGCGATAAGGTTCGTCAACGCCTTTGGTTACCAGGTCGTCGATCATGACGCCGATATAAGACTGGTCTCTTCTGAGAAGGGCCGGTTCTTTGCCCAGTATTTTCAGAGCGGCATTGAGCCCGGCCATTAATCCCTGACCGGCGGCTTCTTCATAGCCGCTGGTGCCGTTTACCTGCCCGGCACAATACAGACCGGCAACAGTCTTAGTCTCAAGAGTTGGCAATAGCTGGGTGGGCGGCAGGAAATCATATTCTATGGCATAGGCATAGCGATACACCTTGCAGTTTTCCAGGCCGGGTATGCTGCGAAGTAGTTCGTCTTGCACCTCTTGCGGCAGGGCATTGCTGATACCATTGCAATAGATCCAGTCAGTTTCCAGACTTTCTGGTTCAAGAAACACCTGATGGCGGTCTTTGTCTGAGAAGCGAATGATCTTGGTTTCGATACTGGGGCAATATCGGGGTCCGACGCCGGTTATCTGCCCGGTATAGAGCGGTGCCTGATGCAGATTATCGCGAATTATCTGATGGGTGCGTTCATTAGTCCAGGTTATCCAGCAGCAGACCTGATCTTGTTCTATTTTATCATTTATAAAGCTGAGCGGTTCCGGGTTCAGGTCACCATCTTGCCTTTGCAGCTTGCTATAGTCGATAGAATCAGCAGCGATTCGTGCGGGCGTACCAGTTTTGAGCCGCCCCAGGGTTATTCCCAGTTCGAGAAGTGATTGCGAGATAGCATCGGCGGCAGGTTCATCGTATCTGCCGCCGGGGAATTGTTTGGTGCCGACATGCATCATGCCACGCATGAAAGTGCCAGCGGTGAGAACAATAGCTTTTGTAGCTAACTGCTTACCAGATTGGCAGATAACGCCGGTTACGCGTCCGTTTTCAGCGGTAATCTTATCGACCAGTTCCGCCAGAATGGTAATACCAGTTGTGGATTCGAGTCTTTTTCGTGCCAGTCTGCTATAGGCGAATCTGTCAGCCTGAACGCGTGGTGCCCATACGGCAGGTCCTTTACTGCGGTTGAGTATCCGGAACTGGATGCCAGTCTGGTCGGTGAGTTCAGCCATAAGTCCGCCGAGCGCATCGATCTCTCGTACCATCTGGCCTTTGGCCAGCCCGCCGATCGCCGGGTTACAGCTCATCTGGCCGATATGTTCGGGCAAAGGTGTTAATAAGCAGCAGTTAAGTCCGAGTTTAGCCCCGGCATAAACCGCCTCGATCCCGGCGTGTCCGCCCCCGATAACTATAATGTCAAATTCAGTCTGCATAGAACAGGAATTATAACCGGGTTAGGGCTGGTGAACAAGCCAGAGTAAAAAAACTGTGGTTATTTTATTATGAGTTAAAATATATGGCTATAAATTGAATAATTTCCAATATTATACACCTTGCATACCGCAAGGAATGGATATATAATAACCCAAGCGATACAAAGGTGACTTTGTGTGAGCTATTTACATGTTAACAACCTAATTTATAAAGGGTTACATGTTGATTAAGAAAATACGGCTATATTTTAACATGTCACTGATAGTTGTAATTACTGCCAGTGTACTGATTTTCCTGTTAAGCAACAGGGATGTGGTAGAGGTTAAGTTTCTCGGCTGGTCGCTATGGAGCAGCCCGCTGTATGTCCTGATCTTTGCCTCATCATTATTGGGTATCTTGATGCAGATAGTCGTCAGGCGAGTGCGTCAGGTGATCCGTCAGTTGAAGGAAATCAAGAGGACAGCCAAAACGGAAAAATAACTCAATAAGAAGTAAATTATTGAGATTTATGATAATAAATCAGCCAGAGCCGGCTGAAATGGTCTTGATATTGGAAAAAAGACTAAGAAATCGCAAGGAGTTAATTATGAAAGCAACTAAACTGGTACTGACATTGGTTTTTGTATCGACAATTATTCTGACTACAGGTTGTACAGACTGGCAGAAGAAATATAACAACTGTAATGCCGAGCTGGAAAATCTTCAGGCTCTGCTGGATCGTACCAGTCAGGCTCTCTCAGACTGTGAAGATAGTTCAGCGGAACTGTCTCGTCAGCTCAGTGCCGTTAATCAGCCGGCAAAGCCAGAGGCCAAGTCAGAGCTGGAGACTATGGGTACTTATGACAGTGCCAAGGGTACAATAACAGTTACCCTGGAGAGCAATGTTCTGTTCAATTCCGGCAGAGTAGATCTTCGGTCAGAGGCCAAGAGTCGCCTTCAGCGTATAGCATCGATAATCAATCGTGATTACCCCGGTAAGGAAGTATGGGTTATTGGTCATACTGATACTGACCCGATCAAAAAGAGCAAGTGGCAGGACAACTGGGAATTGTCAGCAGAAAGAGCACTTTCTGTTACCCGTCACCTGGTATCGTCAGGTGTGTCAGCCCGTAACCTGGTTGCCGCAGGTCGGGGCGAGTTCCATCCGGCCGGTTCTAAAGCCGACAGCCGCAGGGTTGAGATCGTTGTTTACACCCGCTAAGGTGAGTTAAGCAATTATTCAAGTCCGCTCCGGCGGACTTTTTTTTTAACTTGAGATTAACTTTGTTAAAGTATAAATTGATATTGAAGAAATGAATATGGAAAAGATAGCGATAATTGATTATGGAATGGGTAATCTGCATAGTGTGCAGAAAGCCTTTCAGAAGGTAGGGGCCGATGCCCGTATAATAACCACTGCCGATGATATTCGGGTTGCAGAGAAATTGGTATTGCCCGGCGTAGGTGCTTTTCGTGATGCGATAGATACGCTCAAGAAGCAGGAGCTGGTAGGTCCGATCCGGGAATATATCGATTCAGGTCGTCCATTTCTGGGTATATGTCTGGGCTTACAGATGCTCTTTGATGTTGGTTATGAAGATGGTAGTTGGGAAGGTCTCGGAGTTATCCCGGGCGAGGTGGTGAAATTTGATTTCAGCGGCCGACCAGATGCTAACGAGCTCAAGATACCGCATATGGGCTGGAATCGTTTGTTTATTAAGCCGGGCAATCCGCTGTATAATGGCCTGCCTGATGAGAGCTATGTTTATTTTGTTCACTCTTATTTCGTAGTGCCTTCAGATGATTCTGTGGTGGCTACTACTACTGATCATGGCATTAATTTTGCGTCGAGCATAAGGCGAGACAATGTATTTGCCACGCAGTTTCACCCGGAGAAGTCTCAGGCGGTAGGTCTGAAGATATTAGAGAATTTCGCCGGGCTTTGATTGAATTAAAGGGGACGGACCCCTTTAGTTCTTATAGGTTTATCAATTTAATACAGGAGTAAAGGTTATGTTGCGTATTATGTCTCTCTTGTTGATGTTTTCATTTGTTGGTGGTTGTACGAGTATGGAATTTTTATCTGGGGGAAATAAGTCAGATTCATTAAATAAGCCAGGCAGGCATGTAATAACTGAGCCTGTTACATTTACTACTGACCTTGATTATATAGCCTACCTTCCCGATGATTATGGTAAAGACCCTGATAAGAAATGGCCGCTGGTAATGTTTCTGCATGGCGTAGGTGAGCGGGGCAGTGATGTACAGAAGGTCGAAAAGCACGGTCTGCCGGCTTTGGCCTCTCGCGGTCAGAAGTTCGATTTTATTATTATTGCTCCGCAGTGCCCGCCAAGCAAGTTCTGGCCGGACATGTGTGTTCCTCTGGTGGCATTGCTCGATGATGCTTCAAACAAATGGAATGTCGATGAGGACAGGGTGTATCTGACCGGCCTGAGTATGGGTGGGTTTGGTACCTGGTCTCTGGCTTGTGCTTACCCTGAGCGGTTTGCTGCTATTGCCCCGATCTGCGGCGGCGGTATGACATTTATGGCTTCGGCACTTCGCAATATGCCAATCTGGGTATTCCATGGCGAAAAGGATAGTGTAGTTCCTATCAGCCGGTCAGAAGAGATGGTGAACGCCATCAAATCGTCAGGTGGTAATCCGCGTTTTACCCGTTACCCTGACCTGAACCATGATAGCTGGACCGTAACCTATGCCAACCCGGAATTGTACCAGTGGCTGCTGAGTAATGTGCGG
>JAFGDI010000095.1 GCA_016932145.1 Sedimentisphaerales bacterium | reverse complement strand
ATGGCATAAGTACAGTTTATCAGGAGATATCAGTTTCTGATTTAGCCTGGAAGATCAATCGCGGTAGCACTGCATATGATTTTTCCGCATGGCTGGGCGGTTGGGGTGGTCAAAAAGACTCATTAGTTATACAACTGGATTTTGTTAATAAGGGCGGCCATATTCTTAAGACGGCAACGGTTTTGCCCGCTTCTCCGCAGGAGAGAGATAACATACCTGGTTTTCTGAAAGAGTATAGCAGTGGTACTGTTCCTGCCGGGACTGATAAGATAAAGGTTAGTCTTATTACCAGCGAATTTGAAGGCAATACTGCTGATGCTTATGCCGATAATCTGATTTTAATGCTGAAATAATAACGATTTCAAAATAATGCTTTTTAGTATTTTTATTAATCTTTTAAGGAGATCTGGAATGAAGAAGTTACATGTGTTTATTTTGTTAATGGCTATGGCTGCTATGGCCAAAGCCGACCTGGTTGGATTGTGGAAGTTTGACGATGCGGCCAATCTGGCTAAGGCAACTATCGGTCAGGATCTGGTATTAACCGGCACTCAGTCTGCTGTAGCCGGTGTTAACGCTGGGGATGGGGCAGTGCAGATCGGTGTTGATAGTAATTATCTTATTAATAGCGATGCTGTTGCTAATGGTGGCGGCAGTTATCTTAATCAGTGGACTTTGGTGTATGATATCAGCACTCCTCGTACTCGTAAGTATTGTTCGCTTTTGCAAACTAATCCGGCAAATAACGATGATGGTGACCTGTTTGGCAGATCCACAGGTAAGATCGGTGTAAATGATCTTAACTATTCGGCAGAAGGTGTCTATCAGGCCGATACCTGGTTCCGGTTGGTTGTCCGGGCTAATCTTGGTAGTAGTGTGGAATTATGGATTGATGGCGTAAGAGTATTACAGCAGACAGATACTACTAAAATTCCTGTTGATGGTCGTTTTTCTCTGGGGTCACAGTTTGTGATATTCGGCGATAATGATAGTGAGGAAGATATTGTTAATGCTTCTTTGGTTGCTTTTTATGATACAGCTCTTACTGATGAGGAACTAGAGGGTTTGGGCGTAGTTGGTACCCGGCTGGATAATAATGCTATTGCTGTCAACCCTGGATTAAATGCAGATGGTGTATTGCCCACAGATTCTTTACAGTGGAAAGCTCCTCGTGACAAAAATAATCCAGCTCAGGCAGAACCTGCTACCAGTTCATTTATTGTGTATTGTGATCCTAATCAGTCTGCTGTCGAGTCAGCCACTTACGCAGACCATAATGATGTTACATATTATAGTTTCCAGAATTTAACTGGCACTATTGGTACAGATCCGATCCAGACAATGGAGCTGAGTCCTGATCTGGCGATAAATACCACTTACTATTGGAGAGTTGATACTGTTTTTGGCCAGGAAAGTGAGCCCAATATTGCTTACACAGGTGAGATTTGGTCTTTCAATACTAATCAAAAGCCGGAAAACGCCGTTGTTAAAGATGTTATGATCAAGCCGGCTACTGAACCATTTGGCACTCTTACATGTACAGCTTATGACCCTGCTAATCTTGGTCTTAACTATCGTTGGTATCTTGATGTTGATACAACAACAACCGGTGATGAGGTTGCTCTTACTAATGGCAGTGTTTATCAGGGTTGTGATACTGACGCTCTTACTGTAAATACAACTGGTCAACCAGACCAGAACAACATATATTATGTGTGCGAAGCCTATAATGCCAGTGGCAATGTATTCTCAAATTCAGCCAGAATGGTTCATGGCATAATGGTGAACAGATATGCATTTGATGGCGACCTGACTGACTCTAACAGCGGGTATAATGCTGCAATTACTACTGGTACACCAGTATGGACTGAAGGTCATGTCGGTAATGCTATCAGCCTAAGCGGCGATCAGGCTGCTATAGTGGATCTTAATCAGTTTGCAACTGCTTATCCGACTACTGGTCAGGAGTTTACTATTACCGCCTGGGTCAAGGCTGAAGATATTAGTGCTCTGAGTTGGGCAAGTATCATTAAGCATTGGAATGGTAGTGTCTCGGCTGGTATGTTCCATTTTGGTCTTGAAAGTTCAGGTACAAAACTTGATCTTCAGATCGGCCAGAGCAATGGTTCCTCTGTCCGTATAACAGATGGTGCTAATTTCCCCAAAGGCTCCTGGCAGTTTGTTGCCGCTGTTGCCGATGGCAGTTATATCCGTCTGTATAGAATGGGTGCTGATGAAGCTATCAGTTTGAGAAGATTTGAAGTTGCTGCTACCGATTATGATGGTACAGTTGATGTTGATACTACCCGTTGGGTAGGTATTGGCTGTAAGCCTGCTGCCGAGGGTTCTGCCCAGGCTCCTGGTGCTGATGGCGGTGCTGCTGGCTTCTGGAAGGGCCAGCTTGACGATATCTGCGTATATAACTATGGCCTGTCTGTCGAAGAGATCGCTGATATCTACGGTGCCAGAGTATGTTTGTATAGTAGCGATATTTCCAGTCCGTACTATATGAATACCGTTTGTGATCTGAACACAGATTGCAGTATTGACCTGGCCGATTTCTCTATTATGGCTACAGATTGGCTTTCCAGTGGTTTTTACCCTGCAATAGATTAATGAATTGATACTATTGGTGTTTATGTAACAGCCTCCAGCAATTAATTGTTGGGGGCTGTTTTTTTTAGAGCTGTATAAACATCTCAATTTTATTCGTGCCCGTTTGGGGTTAGTGGTTTATAATGTTGTCATGTAGCTTAATTGATATAGAAATAAGTAAGCGTACGAAAGATTCCCCGACCGGTTACGATAATTATTTATGAAAACCGTTTAAGCGGGAATGTAACTGTTTGAAATATAGGTATTTACGCGATATATGCGAAAAAGTGACAAAAAACCATTATTAGATAAGTTAAATGCTCTGACCCCTGCCCAGCGGCAGCGGCTGTTTCAGCAAGCGGCTCGTTTTCGTAAGACTGAGCTTAATAAGAACCGGAACCAGCGGCCAGATTCTACTAAGAAGTACCGGCATGGTCAGGAAGATACTGGTTCATTTCAGAAGCGGGGTGCCCAGAATAAGCCCGTTTCGCTGGAGGACTGGGCTTTGAAGCTGCTGGCGGCCGGTGAATTTGACCCGGATGAAGCGGCGGCTGATGCGGATGTTGTCACTTATGGCGGTCGAGTGATTTCTGTTAAAGCCGGGGCCTGCACTGTTATTACTGATGATTTTGAACACAGGATCAAGTGTTTGTTACGCCCGGAGCTGACTTTGGCTCAACGAAGTGACCTGGCAGTGGGTGATCTGGTGCGATATTCGCAAAGTGACGATGGAACGGCGATAATTGAATCGGTCGAGCCACGCCGGACTATGCTCAGCAGACCTGACCCGCACGATGGTCGTATCGAACGGGTGATTGTAACCAATATTGATATTGTGGTGGTGGTTTGTGCCTTGCTGGACCCGCCGCTCAATACCAATATGATCGACCGCTATCTGCTGGCAATCGAGCGAGGCGGAATAAAGCCGCTTATTTGCGTTAATAAGATCGACCTGGCTAACGGCGATGAGGAAATACTGGCGGCTATGAACACGGCACTGGAGCCGTATCGTCAGCTTGGCATTGATATAGTCTGCTGTTCGGCTGATGCCGGTGTGGGCGTTGACCAGCTCCGCCAGCTTCTAATGGGATCTCCCGCGGTTTTCGTCGGTCATAGCGGCGTGGGTAAAAGCTCGCTGCTCAATGCCATGAACCCGGAGCTGGCCCTGGAGACCCGCACTGTTCGCCGGACAACTGGTAAAGGGCGGCATACCACCGTTAATAGCAATTTATACCACCTGCCCGGCGATATAACCATAATCGACACGCCCGGCGTACGCAGCTTTGGCCTCTGGCAAATGGAACCAGAAGAACTCCGCTGGTATTTCAATGAATTTGATGAGTTTGCCCCTCAATGCCACTTCTCCAATTGCAGTCATACCCACGAACCACAATGTGCTGTAAAGGCAGCCGTTGAGGCTAACCCGGCACTGTTAAGACGGTATGAAAGTTATCTGCGAATGCTTGAGACGCTTGATAAAAGCAGTGGAAAATAGTTTCTTTTGGTAAATGGCTGGTGCAAGAGATAAAATTAAAAGGCAGGTGTAACATTGACACCTGCCTTTTTGATTTTACTTTCCTGAGAACGCCAAGCTCCAGCCCGGCTAACTGGAGTGGTTACCGCATGGCTTTATAAGCATTTATGAGGCCATTGGTTGAGCTGTCATGGCTGCTGATCGATTCTGAGCCGTTTAGCTCCGGCAAAATGCGGTTGGCCAACTGCTTGCCCAGTTCAACACCCCATTGATCAAAACTGAATACATTCCAGATGATGCCCTGGACAAAGATCTTATGTTCATAGGCGGCGATCAGGCTGCCCAGACTGCGAGGTGTGATCTCTTTTACCAGAATGGAATTAGTGGGAATATTTCCCTGGAATATCTTGAAGGGTAGCAGGGTGGCTATTTCAGCTTCGCTCTTACCGGCAGCTTTGAGTTCGGCGGTTACTTCAGCGGCCGATTTACCCTGCATGAGGGCTTCTGTCTGGGCAAAGAAATTGCTCAGCAGTTTGGCGTGATGGTCGCCCAGCGGGTTATGACTGCGTGCCGGGGCGATAAAGTCGCAGGGGATGAGTTTTGTACCCTGGTGGATCAACTGATAGAAAGCGTGTTGGCCATTAGTACCAGGTTCACCCCAGACGATCGGCCCGGTTTGATAGTCAACTGGTTTGCCGGTGCGGTCAACATATTTGCCGTTACTTTCCATGTTTCCTTGCTGGAAATAAGCGGCGAAGCGGTGCAGATACTGGTCATAAGGCAGAATAGCCTCAGTTTGGGCTCCGAAGAAATTATTATACCACAGGCCGATCAATGCCAGAAGTACAGGCATATTCTGGTCGAAATCTGCCGTCTGGAAGTGGTTATCCATAGCGTGAGCACCTTCAAGCAGTGCTGCGAAATTATCAAAACCAATCGTACAGGCAATGGGCAGGCCAATTGCTGACCAGAGAGAGTAGCGACCGCCGACCCAGTCCCAGAAGCCGAACATATTGGCGGTGTCTATGCCAAAATCAGCTACTGCCCTGGCATTAGTGGAAACTGCGACAAAATGCTTACCTACATGTTTTTGTTCCCCTTGACACTGTTTAAGGAACCAGTCGCGGGCGGTAAAGGCATTAGTCATGGTTTCCT
>JAFGDI010000011.1 GCA_016932145.1 Sedimentisphaerales bacterium | reverse complement strand
GTATTTGCAACTAAGAAATAGGCAGCTAAAGGTAAACAGGTCAGAAAAAGACAATATGTTTTACTATGATATCGAGTTGTTTTTTAGAAAAAGGGTATTATTGACCATTTTCAACTGAAAGCCGCGAACAATTGTACGGTTTTGACAAAAAATAATGCTGGAAACAATCTTAATATATGATAGAATTGTCTCGATTGACAGAGTAATAACCTGATCTGCCATTATGGTTTATCAGACAAAGAGTTAAGTCGGAGAATCAATAGTCTCCAATACCTGTTGATAGTACCAGTTTTACATAAGCTGAATAAAAGCTGCTAATGGACTCAGGGCGAAGTGGGCATGCCAGTTGTATTTGGCGATAAAACCGGCTTAAACACAGACTATTTCCGAGTCGGAGTTAAAATAGTCCATACATTATGGCAGTGAGTAGTAAAATCTAAATAATTTAGAATTAGTTAAGGATAGCGACATGGCAAAAACAGCAGGAACGGCATGGGGTATAGACCTGGGCAATAACGCTCTCAAGGCTATTAAGATATCCCGAGGGGATAATGATAAGGTTCAGGTGTTAGATTACGCAGTAATAGAGCACGAATCTATACTCACCTCACCAGAAATTACACCTGGCCAACGAACTGAGATGATCAAAGCAGCACTGGAGAAATTTACCAGTGAACACGATCTTTCTGGCTGCCGGGTCGTTGTGGGTGTGCCAGGCACTAACAGTTTTGCAAGATTTGCCAAACTGCCGCCAGTAGATAAAAAACGCATTCCCGATATGGTGCGTTATGAAGCCCAGCAGCAAATACCATTTGATATTAATGATGTTGAATGGGACTGGCAAGTGCTTAACGAAAGTGAAGATGCCCAGGAAATTGAAATAGGTATTTTTGCCATAAAAAGCGATATAGTCAAGCGCGTACTGATGCCCTACGCTGACAGTAACATACTAATCGATTCAGTTCAGATGATACCTATGGCTTTGTTTAACTTTCTGGACTATGACAAGTCAACAGCAAATGCTCAGGAAGCTGTAATCCTGCTTGATATAGGAGCAGAGAATACCGATCTGGTGATATCAAATAAAGGCAGAGTATGGCAGCGAAGCATAAAAATAGGTGGTAATCATTTCACCGCAGCGGTACAAAAGTCTTTCAAGCTGAGTTTCCAGAAGGCAGAAAATATAAAAAGAACTGCCAATACCAGTAAGTATGCTCGCCAGATATTCCAGGCAATGCGTCCGGTATTTTCAGATCTGGCCGCTGAAATACAGCGTTCTCTGGGTTTCTATATGAGTGGAAATCGCGATACCCAGTTTGGTGAGGCATTAGCAATGGGCAATGCGGTCAAGTTGCCTGGTCTGTTAAAGTTTTTGCAGCAGAGTCTGTCAATGCCCATTAAACGGATCGATAATTTTGACCGGCTGACTACCTCTGAAGAAGTATCAGTGGCGGAGTTTACCGGGCATATACCAAGTATAACCGCAGCTTATGGTCTGGCCTTGCAAGGTCTGGGCGAAGGTTCTATTGCGGGTGATCTGCTCCCCAGAGAGATTATTCGTCAAACCCAATGGAAACGCAAGCACAAATGGTTTGCCGCTGCGTGTGCCTGTATGATACTTGGTGGCTCAATACAATTAGTTAAGGGTATTTCAGGCAGTTCTGATATTGCACAGGCCCAGTCATTATTGCGTACGATCCAGGCTGATGTATCACGCGTTAATGATAGTGCCTCAGTAAAGGACAATGCACTTAGCAGCATAAGTGAGATAACCAAAATAATTGATAATCACAAGAAGATATATCAAGACAGATCGCTGATCCAAAGATTATATAAGAGCCTGGTAGAATCATTGCCGAGCCCTGACCATAATCCGGAGCAGGCTGAGCTGTTTAAGGCTTATTTTGCAGGCGAGTTAGAAAATGTTCTCCAGACACCGCGTGAAGATCGCAAGCAGGTTTTCATAGCGGGCATTAAGATGGTATATACAGAAGATCTGACCCAGAGTTTTGACGCTATACTAAGTTCGTCAACAGGTACAGGCGGCGGCATGGCAATGTCTATGGGTCGTGGCGGCATGGATCAGAGTATGGGCGGCTTTGCCAGAGGCTTACAGACCACTGAAATTGCAGCAACACCATCAGCGACAACAGAAGCAGAAGCCCCCAGAGCTGGCTTTGTACTCATACTGGAAGGCAGCACACCTCACCGTGATAATCTGGCATTCCTTAATCCACCAACGGTCGGATTAGACCGCAGTAAGTGGGGTTTCTTTACCAGACTATATAATCTGGGCAAAACTGATGAGCAGATAAAGAAAGAGTTGGAAGCCAAAAATGCCACTGTTGACATAGCTCCGGCAGATGAGTATCAAAAACAGCAGAATGAGCTGGCTCTGAATCTTCCTTTTGAGAGCTTCATTGGCAGTAAGGACCTGAAAAGTTATTTCGATACCGACGAAGGTGCTCATGTATCTGGCAATAGTAATACAACCCAGCCTCTGGGTATAGGAATACCTAAGCCAGGATTTTCTAATACAGGGGCAATGGCAGGCGGCATGCGCGGTGGTTTTGACATGACAACTACCAATAACGAACAGCTCCCTCAGATGATCGATCCGTTCACTCAGGAAGTAATAAGTACGGAATACAAAGAAAACAATAATGGCAGCATCGTCCTGGAAGGCGGTAAACCCATAACTGTGAATCATGACTACTGGTTCAGAGTGAAGATGAAAATAGCATTAAAAACAACTGACAATACCAGTGCGGGCATGTAAGTCTGCGGTAATACAATAACGATCCTAAAATCAACATTAACCTGATTGATATATCGAAAGATCTTATATAATGGAATTGATAAAGAAATATTACATATATGGCGTATATATCCTGATAGTGCTGGCCTCGATCGGCCTTTATGCCTGGGGCACGATGAAAAACAGTGCAAATATTCAGGAATATAACAAGATAAATTCACAATATAGTTCTGCTAT
>JAFGDI010000010.1 GCA_016932145.1 Sedimentisphaerales bacterium | reverse complement strand
CCATCAGGCTCAACTAATGCCAGAAAACCAGAACCAGAAGAAAGCGTAAAATTGGTATGCAATTCCTCCCCGGCGACATCACGATCCTTGCCCGATGCAAAAATAATATAAAAATCTTCTGCGTCAAGTGTCAGATGGGGTATCTCCCACTGTTTCAGGTCTGTCGGATCAGAAGTGAGATACCAACCAGTGAGATCAACTGACTCGTCAGTAACATTAACCAACTCTATCCAGTCGGAGGAATCGTGATCCTCATCGAGTATTTCACCCGGGAAAAGCGGCTCTTTAGCCGTATTAACCGCCATAAATTCATTTATAACTATCGTCGGTCCGCGTTTGGCCCAATTATTGGCCAGTACCGCAAAATCATCCAGGTCAACACCATCAAAATCGCCGTCAAGACCGGCTGCAACTGCCGATGAATTGAGCCATTCCCGGGCTAGTATCTCCAGATCGCGTATATCGACCAGACAATCCTGATTTATATCACCAGTGGGACAAAGCGTATCGGAGACCACAACTGTAAGATAGTCACTGGTAACATTTTCCCCCAGAGTAGCGGTCAGTAGCAGCTCATATATACCTGGTATCGACGGGAAGTCTATCTTGGTATTGAGCGAATTTGTGTCAGGGGTAAATGTCAGGTTAGACATAATAACACCAGCAGGAGCCGACACCAACTGCCATTCCAGAGCGACATGGTCGGGATTACCATTGTCGTATAGTGTTATACTGGCATCAGTAACCATAGAAGCACTAATAATAGTAAGAGAAATATCATTCCCGGCATCAAGAACCGCCGGCCAGCCTTCGCCGTCATAGCCAAGCAACTCAACCTCGGCTATATGCACAGCCTGGGCATTAAGATCTCTGGTTTCCGGGAATAAAATCTGATAATGATCATAACTATAACTATTATCAAAAATAACAGGAGCTGTCCGGGTATATCTGGGCATTTCGAGGGCTTTGTCCATCTCATCAATATCACCAGAGACGATTAATTCATAAGTTCCGTTAATTCCTGTATTTGAGCCATAAAGTTCAAATTTTACCGGATCGCTGCCGGGCATATCATTTGCACTGGTGAAAGTCAAACCAACTACCGTCAAGTTTGCCTGGCTGGGTGTAATTCTCAGACCAGCTACCTGACCAGACTGAACAGGGTGCTGATACTTAGTTGAAGAGTTATTATCAATAGCACAGACAGGAGACTCACCCATGAGCCAGCTATTATCATCGGGAACGCCTAAAGCTGTGTCGCCAGGCGATGTTATGTCAACAACGGCAGCCTTACTGCTCAGCGAAAATGAACATACTACGCAGAATAATAGCCAAACTAAACGCATTTTTGGCTTTGCTGATACTAAATACATCACAGCCCTCCGAAAAAAAATAACATAAGATCAATAAATGAAATACCTTATATCTCCTGGGGGAGGTATTTCAGACTGTGGCAGTGTCACACCGGAACCCGGTCTTTACAGGGAGATACCCCCCGAAAATATGACATTTTCTTTTGCCTCTCGTTGTAATTGCATAAGAAGAGCTTTTGTGACCCAAAATCTTTATTTTTTTATTAAAACCAGAAAAAAAATAAACACCAACCGTTCACGCGGTGTTTCAAGTAGCTCAACCGTCTCGTTTGAGATTAATAATGCTGACAGCCAAAGAAGGCCGAACAAGATTGGCCTCAACCATAAAAGTAATCTTGAACCAGGTTGTTGGTTTTGAATGAATAATCACAAGCGAGACGCTTGTGTTACCTTTTTTTAGTGAACGGTTACAATAAACACCATTTCAGCTTCTGTATATCAAGGCTATCTAATCATTACAATTGTTACAGACTACATGAAGTTCGCAAAAAGAAAAAGTCGCACAGGTAGATACCCATGCGACTTTTATGCTACTCAAATTATACTTAATACAGATGGTCAGATAAGGCTCTTACCTGTCATATCTACCGGCTGTTCCAGGCCCATTATCTTAAGACAGGTAGGCACAACATCAGCAAGAATACCACCATCTTTGAGCTTTTGTCCTTTATATTCCTTATCTACCACAATAAGCGGAACCGGATAAGTGGTATGAGCGGTCATCGGGCCATTGGTACTTTCGTCCCACATAAGCTCCAGATTACCATGGTCAGCAGTAATAAGAGCTGACCCGCCCATAGACTCAACTTTACTGACGATCTTACCGACACATTCATCAACGACCTCGGCGGCCTTAATAGCAGCAGCCATAATGCCGGTATGGCCTACCATGTCCGGGTTAGCAAAGTTTACGATAATAATATCGTATTCATTACTATCGAGCTTAGCCATTACGGCATCACAAACCTCATAAGCCGACATTTCGGGCTTTTCATCGTATGTTCTCACCTTGGGTGAGGGAATTATCTGGCGGTCTTCACCACCAAAAGGCGATTCAGTATAATCATTAAAGAAGAAGGTTACATGGGCGTACTTTTCTGTTTCAGCACAGCGAAACTGCTTGAGCCCGTCAATACTGAGCAGTTCACCGGCAATATTTTTCATTTTTGCCGGCTTGGTGAACGCTACCTTGGCAGGAATGGTCTTGTCATACTGGGTCAGGCAGATAAAGTCGATCTCAGGCTTTGGCCCACGCTCGAAACCGGTAAATTCCGGGTCAACAAAAGCCCTGGTAATTTCACGAGGACGATCGCCCCGGAAATTGAAGAATACTACGGCATCGCCATCATCAATAGTAGCTACAGGCTTACCGGAGGCATCAACTATATTAGTTGGCTCGACAAACTCATCAGTAACACCATTATCATAGCTGGCCTGCATAAGTTCAATGGCATTGGTTGCCTTATTGCCAATACCTTTACGCATGGCATTAAAAGCCTTTTCGACCCGGTCCCATCTCTGGTCGCGGTCCATACCATAGAATCGACCGGCCACAGAGGCGATCGTGCCTGCACCTATCTTATCCAGCTCAGCCTGGATATCAGTCAGATAGCCCTTACCGCTGCTTGGCGGAGAATCGCGACCGTCCATAAGCGGGTGGATATAAACCTCGGTTAAACCATTATCCTTACACATCTGAACCAGAGCATAAAGATGGCCCAACAAAGAATGGACACCTATATCACTGGCCAGGCCGATAAGGTGGAGTTTTGTACCCTTTTGCTTGCAGCCGTTAATAGCACCAAGCAATACTTCATTTTTCTGGAATTCACCTTCACGAATAGCCTTAGTGAGACGCATTGACTCCTGATAAACGATACGACCGGCACCGATATTCTGATGACCAACCTCACTATTACCCATAGTTCCGGCAGGCAGACCAACATCTTCACCGCTGGTACCGATAAGGGTAAATGGATACTCAGCCCGCAAACGATCATCATTGGGTGTATTAGCCAGACGCGTAGCATCATATTTGTGCAGCTTTTCATCTGGATTCCAACCCCAGCCGTCTCTGATTATAAGAACAAAAGGCTTTGTCCTGAGTTTTTTACTTGTCATAAACTACCTCGTTTTCTAACTTTTTCTGTAGTAAATATTTAGTCTGCTCTATTTCATAACGGAAATGCCGTTAAAAAGGGCGAGCTTTACCAATTATCAGGACAGATGTAAGTTTTTTTACATATATCGGCCCTGTTTTTCTCCTGTTGGCACCTTTAACTATCGGGATAAAGATGCAAACGAGTTATAATATATCCGAACAAGCCATAATTGTAAAGTGAGCAGTAAAGAGACAAAATGAGTCTGGAAAAAGCAAAAATAACCAAATCACATTACCTGCCCACCCTCATACCCGGGTCATTAATACTTATTTTAACTATTATTCTGACCGGCTTGCCTCTGACAGAAACCCTTAGCGGCAACTCACCAGCAACCTGCACCACCACTCAACAAGACCTGTGTAATAGTAACCATAGCTTTGGCGACACTGCCCCTCAGGTCGATATGGGCAATGACTTTTCGGAAAATAAGCCAGACGAACACGCCTTCGTATCAATCAGGAAACATGAGCATCACAGATATTTATCTCAATTTACAAGGGACCTGGGCCGGGACGATGCCCTGGGAATTTTTCAACATGCCTGGCAAGTGGTAAACTATTACTATTATAACGACATTAGCGGCAAATTAATGCTGGAAACCATTGCCTGCTCGCTTCAGTCAGCTATAAATGAGCCAGAACTTCGCAGAAATTACAACCTTACTACAACTGAGGCTGACTTGCTGACAGAGTATATTGCCAGAGAAAAGACGGCATGGCAAGAAAAAGAAATAGTAAGCTATAACGATATAGTAAGGTTCCTGATAAATATCTCAGATCAATGCAGCGGCTCAGCAACAAACACTACCTGGCCGATACTGGAAAGCGTCATATCGCTCTGTAATAATCTTGATCAATACAGCAGATACATAGAACCAGATGAATATGCAGACATAGAGAGCTCTGCTAATGGTATATATTTCGGGCTGGGTACTGACCTGCTCTTTCGCCAGGACGATTACCCTGTAATATATGACATTCTAAGTGGTAGTCCGGCAGAAAAAGCCGGTCTCAAACCAGGCGATATAGTCTTAACCGTAGATAATAATCCGTTATATAACATTCAGTCAGATGAATTCGACCTGATCGATAAAGATAAAAGGGAAATGGCAATTAGTATTAAAAGAGGCTGTGACTTATTAGATTTTTCCCTGAACAAGAGAGAACTTGAGAATAAAACGGTAAGAAATTCACAGATAATACCCGGTACTAAGGCTGCTTTTCTTCGTTTTTCTGCCTTTGACAAGTATTCGAGGTACGAACTTGAGACGGTATTACAACAATATCCTGACGACATCGAGAACCTGATCATAGACTTGCGAGATAATAGCGGCGGCATAGTATCATCTGCCATAGATTGTGCTGATCTGTTCCTTGAAAAAGGAATAATAGCATCTTTAGTATCAAGTACAACGACCAGGAAGTACATTGCAAGTGCCGATAACAAAAAAAGCGAGAGTATTACTGTGATCATCTTAGTAAATGAATTTACTGCAAGTGCCGCGGAGCTGTTCACTGCCGCATTACAAGAGAACAACAGAGCAACAGTTGTCGGAACTCGTACATTTGGCAAAGCAGAAATACAGACTATATACAATCTGAAACATAATGCAGGTGCGATCATGATCACCTCTGCACAATATCTGCCGCCATCATCGGTAAGTATTAAGCAAAAGGGAATAATACCCGACATAGCAGTTAATAATACTGAAAATCATGCTTTTGATCTGAGTAATGAGTGTATTACAGATCAGATAGCAAAAGACAATTCATACATGAAGCTGGCACTGAGCTGTATTAAGTAAGAGGTCACGACACTCTTTCATTGACAGCACAGATACAGCAACCACACTCTGCAAAAGGTATTGTTTTCATCTCTGTTTTTATCTTCTGAAATCATAATCAACTCACTCTTGAGTATAAAAAGTTCATCTGTTATCAGTGAAATTGTTATTAATTGAAATTATTTTTTTAACAAAAGAATATTTTTTTTAAGTTTTTCAGAAAAAATGACAATATAAGATGTGTGAATGATAAATGCATTGCAATCACAGGCACAGTATCAACTCTGGCAAAATTGCAATGTGAGAAAAAATAAAAAACGCCAGCCTATAAAAGAAATAATCTCAAACGCTGTTTTTTGTTTTTGACATAATGAAAAAGTTAATTAGTATTACAAGTTAATAGTGGGTATAAATAGTTGTTTTTCTAAGATAAAATTCCGTTGCCGGAAGGAGGTAACACGATGGCTAAAAAAGTCACAAAAAAAGTAGTTAAGAAAGCTGTTGCTAAGAAGGCTGTTGCTAAGAAAGCTGTTGCTAAGAAAGCTGTTGCTAAGAAGGCTGTTGCTAAGAAGGCTGTTGCTAAGAAACCAGCAGTTAAGAAAGCTGTTGCGAAGAAGCCAGCAGTCAAGAAGGCCGTTGCCAAGAAGCCAGCAGTTAAAAAAGCTGTTGCCAAGAAGCCAGCAGTTAAAAAAGCTGTTGCTAAGAAACCAGCAGTTAAAAAAGCTGTTGCCAAGAAGCCAGCAGTCAAGAAGGCTGTTGCTAAGAAACCAGCAGCAAAGAAAGCTGTTGCAAAGAAGTAATATTTGTCTTGAGACGAATGGTTGGCACTGCCGGAATGGAAACCCACTGCTTCCGGGGTGCAGACGAAATAATAACGGGCTGCTTTTACAAGGCTGCCCGTTATTTTTTTATCATTAGAATATTATCAAAGTCGGGATCTTACCTTTAATAAGTTGACAATCACTATTAATGATGTTTATATTCATAGGTGACAAGCAGATATTGCACATAATAACAATACACATAACCACTTAAATACAAAGCAATTACACTATGACAATACAGAGTACCCCCAAAGGCATGAGACTACATATAGGATTATTTGGCCGAAGAAATGTAGGAAAAAGTTCGCTTTTGAATGCTATCGTTCGCCAGTCAGTATCAATAGTCTCAGATGTGGCAGGAACAACCACTGACCCTATCGAAAAGCCTATGGAATTACTGCCCATCGGTCCAGTAGTATTCATTGATACAGCCGGAGTAGATGATGTGGGAGCGTTAGGTGAGCTACGGGTGGAAAAGACGCGTGGCATATTCCGCCGGACTGAGCTGGCAATAGTTGTCACAGATGGTATCTGGGACAAATACGAACAGGGTCTGACCGATGAATTGCGTGCTTTTAACATACCGGTTATTGCCGTATTGAATAAAACAGACCTGCAATCACCTGCACAGGAGGCAATTGACAAACTTAATGTCCAAAAAATAGACTATGTTACTACTTCGGCCCTGGGCAACGAGGGCATAGACCAGCTTCGCCAGCTATTAGTGAAGAAAACCCCGGACGATTTCCTTAATACACCAACAATACTGGCTGATCTCGTTCCGCCTGGCGAACTGGCGGTTCTGGTTGTCCCGATCGATAAAGAAGCCCCCAAAGGCCGTCTGATACTGCCGCAAGTAAACTGCATAAGAGACCTGCTGGACAATGACTCATATTGCATGGTAGTTAAAGAACGGGAACTGCGTGATTGCCTTGACCGTCTCAAGACCCCGCCTGCTTTAGTAGTTACAGACAGCCAGGCATTCCTGAAAGTAGATGCCGATACACCACCAGAGATACTTATGACCTCATTTTCCATACTGTTTGCCCGCTATAAAGGAGATCTGGACCAGTTTGTTATAGGAGCAACGAAAATAGACAGCTTAAAGCCCGGCGACAAGGTATTGATCGCTGAAGCCTGCTCACACCACCCCAGTTGTGAAGACATAGGCCGAGTAAAGATACCCCGCTGGCTGAGGCAATATGTCGGTGGCGACCTGCAGGCCGATGTAATTCAGGGGCATAATTTCCCCTCTGATCTGGGGCAATATAAGCTGATGATCCATTGCGGCGGCTGCATGTTCAACCGCCGGGAAGTATTGAGCCGGACCATGCTCTGTCAACAGGTGGGCGTACCCGTAACTAATTATGGTCTGGCTATCGCCTACTGTCTGGGCATATTCCAGCGAGCCTTAAAACCGTTCCCAGCCGCCTGGGAATATTATCAGATGAGCCTTAAGTCTTAATAAACAGATAAAATAAGACCTGCCCGGGCCATATTACATATTGCAATCATTAAACAATAATACTATCATAGCAGAAGTTAACCGTTCACAGTGTTTACATAGATTGCAGAGTTGACTGTGAACTAAATTGTTTAGTAACAAGTAATAAGAAATAAGTAATAAGCTCACGATTCTCGCTCCGCTCGAAACTATCTGATTTTTATTGCAGGCAAAGCCTGCTTGAAATAGAATCGCTAAAGGAGAAATCTTAACCCCGATACTCGGGATTTCGGATTACCTCAACTTGTTTCTTGTTACTGTAACCGCGTGAACGGTTACAGCGGAAGTAATTTTAACTGAATTCGTATTAATTATTCAGAGAAGGATAAATAGCTATGAAGTTATCATATTTAATTCTGATTTT
>JAFGDI010000094.1 GCA_016932145.1 Sedimentisphaerales bacterium | reverse complement strand
GATTTCGGATTACCTCAACCCCGATACTCGGGATTTCGGATTACCTCAACCCCGATACTCGGGATTTCGGATTACCTCAACTTATTTCATGTTTCTTATTACTTCTTCCGTGAACTGTTATCTGTTAGTTTTGTCTGATAATAGCCGAGCTGGGGCTCGGCGTTCTCAGGGAAGGAAATGCGTGTGAACGGTTACAAAATTGCTGGTAGCGATTTTTCTGAACTCAGATATTAACAGGTGAACCTTTGAGTCTGTCGATGACCTGCTGGATATCTTCGCGGCAGGAGAGGTCGAGTACGCCGTCGCTGACGGGGACGACTTTGTAGGTTTCGTTTAGTCTGGAACAGGAATAAGAGACGGCATCAGGCAGTTCAAATTCGCCTCTGGTTGATTTGGAGATATTGGCACAGGCCTCGAAAATGGAGGGTCCAAATCTCCAGCAGTTCATACTGAGATAATGCGGCAGCGGTACCGAGGCGAGTTGGTCACTGGTAGGTTTTTCGATTATGCCGGACATATTATTATCGCTGTCAATGTTTATAACGGCAAAGGCATTGACCCTATTTGCGGGTATATTGCTATGGGCGATAAGAGCCTCTCTTTCAAAGCCGGCCAGTCCGCAGGAATTGAGTTGCCTGAGACCTTTAAGGGCATTGAGCGGGTAATAATTATCGGAGTTTATTACGATGAAGTGGTCTTTTTGTGCAAACTGCTGGGCGGCGGCTACGGCATCAGCAGTGCCGAGTGGTTCTTGCTGTATAGCGAATGAGACCTTGACCCTGGAGGTCTTAACCTCATTGGTATAATAATTTCTGACGGCATCATGTTCGGGGCCGATAACCAGGCACACCTGCTGATAGCCGGCCTCAGCGAGATTATGTAGTACATAATCGAGAAATGGTCTGTCGATAGGGATAAGAGCCTTAACGCCGGTTTCGGCTATTTTAGCCTGTTCGGCGGTAAGAGCGGCATTTTCATTGCTTTTTCTCATGCGAGTACCCAGCCCGCGGGCGAGTATAACGGCTTTGGTCATTTCCTGACTCATTTTGTGTATATCTCCTGTTGAAAATTTTGCTTCAGTCCGGTGTTGAAGGAAGGAAGCTGGTTTATTTGTAACCGATTACAGTTACAGTAATAAGAAATAAGAAATAAGCTCAGGTGTCGTCCTTGAGGCCGACGGCTGGTTTAACGGGTGCGCAACAGATATGTCTGCCATCATAATGATGCCTATCAGTAGCGGTGTCATAAAACAGGCCATAAAGAGAGACCAAAAGCCCGATGTTTATCGGGATATCGGAATAGCCCAACTTATATAAGCTGCATATCACTGCGTTGTTATTTCCTATTACAAAACAATTTAGTTCACAAATTTATATGATCTCAATAATCGCTGTGATCAGTTGACATTTATTTAAGGTTGTTCCAGAAGAAGGCGTAGATATCGGCCTGCTCCTGAAGAATTATTCTGGTGGGTTTGCCAGAGCCATGTCCGGCCTTATGCTGCACGCGAATGAGCATAGGATTTGTTCCCTGGTAAAGTTCCTGAAGTCTGGCGGTGAACTTGAAAGAATGTGCAGGGACGACGCGGTCGTCAGTGTCGGCGGTCATGACCATAGTGGCGGGGTAATCAACATTTGTCCTGATATTATGGTAAGGAGAATAGCTCAGCAGGTAGCGGAACATCTGGGGGCTTTCGTGGGCACTGCCGTATTCACTGACCCAGAATCTGCCGGCGGTGAAATTATCATAACGGAGCATGTCGAGAACTCCGACCTCGGGAATGGCGGCGTTGAATAGTTCCGGCCTTTGGGTCATGCAGGCAGCGACGAGCAGTCCGCCATTAGAGCCGCCCATAATGCCCAGATGTTTCGGGCTGGTATAATTATTGTCAATGAGATATTCAGCGGCAGCAAAGAAATCATCAAAGACATTTTGCTTATTGAGTTTCTGGCCGGCATTATGCCAGCTTTCACCGAATTCACCGCCACCGCGCAGATTGACGGTAACCCAGATGCCGCCCTGCTCGAGCCATACCTGTCTGGTGGTGCTGAATCCGGCGCGGAGAGATATGGCAAATCCGCCGTAGCCGTACATAATGGTTGGGTTAGTGCCATCGAGTTTTATGTTCTTTTTATGAGATATGAACATTGGTACACGAGTGCCATCTTTGGAAGTGAAGAATATCTGGCGGGTGGTATAGTCATCGGGATTGAAAGGTACTTTGACGCGATCGATAAGTTGTGATGAATTTGACTTTATGTCATAGCTGTATATAGAGGGCGGCATAGTGCAGGACTGAAAGGCAAAGAAGGTCTGTTCTTCATGGCGTTTGCCGGCAAAGCCGGTGGCAGTTCCCAGAGCGGGCAATTCAACTTCATGGAGAAAAGAGCCATGAAGGTCGAACACTTTAACAGCAGAGGTTACATCAGAGAGATAGCGGCAGATGAATTTATCGCCGAAGAGGTTAGCGTTTTCGATGACGGCATCAGATTGGGGTATGATTTGTCGCCAGTGTGAGCTGTCGCGGTTATTAACATCGATAGCAATGATCTGTCGTCTGGGTGCATTGTGGTCAGTGAGCATATAAAGAATATTGCCATCATTTTCGATGAGGCTAAAGTCACTGACGAATTCAGGCACGAGGTCCGAGAATTGGGCATCAGGATTATTGAGTTCCTTAATGAGTACTTTGCTCTTATCGCAGTTTTTGGCAGAGACATAGATCAGGAGATATTTACCATCGTCAGTGACCTGGGCGTAGTATCCCCAGTCGCTATGCTGAGGGTCGTAATAGATGACAGAGTCGAGAGCCTGGTCGTCGCCGAGCTTATGATACATAAGTTTCATGTCGAGATTAGGCGAGGTGAACTTTGCATTTTCATCCGGGTCCGGATATTTGCCATAATAAAAGCCACTGCCGCAAGCGTCCCATTGGGGTGAGGTGAACTTGAGGTTATTGAGCGAGTCGGGCAGGTCAGTGCCGGTGTCAACTTGTCGTATGCGCCATTGGCGCCAGTCAGAGCCGCTGGCCTGGATGCCGTAGGCGACAAAGCGTCCATCTTTACTGAAGGCCATATCAGCCAGGGTAACAGAGCCATCAGTTGACCATTGATTGGGGTTGAAGAGTATTTTTCGTTCACCAGCCAGATTTTCCATTTTGTAAACGGTTGAGTGATCGTCCATGCTGTGTCTGATCGACTGAATGAAAAACTGGCCGTGTCTGGCAGGCAGTCCGATCTTGTCGTAGTTCCAGGAGGCGGCCAGGCGGTCATGGAACGCTTTTCTTTCGGGGATATTGTCGAGATATTTTCTGGTGATTTTGTTTTGGGCATTAACCCAGGAGCTGACCTCATGAGAATCGCGGATATCGTTTTCGAGCCAGCGGTACGGATCGGCTATCGGCTGACCATGATAGAAATCTACCTGATCGACCTTGACAGCGGGTGGGTAATTATAGCCAGAATGGCAGCCGGTAAGAGAGCCGGCTAATACGATAGCTGTTAATATTTTAGCGAGAGTATTCATATATTCCTTTCCATGCCTGAGAGATGGTCCAAATCCGGTTAAAACGATGTCAGAACCGGTTGTTTTGAAGGAGATATTATAACGGGGAGTAGTGGTACAATAAATTCAAAAATAAAAAAATATGGTAACCGTTCACACGGTTAACAGTAATAAGAAACAAGAAATAAG
>JAFGDI010000093.1 GCA_016932145.1 Sedimentisphaerales bacterium | reverse complement strand
TCGGAACTGAAAAATACTATCCATCCTTGTATATTCGGAGTGACGATCCGAATATACAAGGACAGGCGGAATTTAAGCACTAAATATAAGACCATTCTTACACTGGCCATTACTTTCCCGCAGCAGTAGCTGGCTTAAGCAGAATGAAGGTCCGTGTGGAATTATCGGCCCTGGATGAATAATCTTCACCCAGAACGATCTTCGTGGTTTTCTGGTTGGCAGTTACTACAGGTATATTTGTAGAAACAGAATTACAATTTCCCTGATAGCTGGTATTTATATTAATAGCACAGCCAGGTTGGATCTTATTATCAGGGTAATCGTTCACACTGTTAATAGAAACAAGAAATAAGAAACAAAAAGATAATAAGCTTATGATTCAAAATTGCAAAATTCTACGAATATTGTGGTCAAATAAGTCACGATGAAAAAAAAATAATAACAGCACATTAGTTTGTTTGACTGCGTCGAAACCGCCCGGCAGACAATACGCACCAGAAGCAATAACTGTATTACGCCATTAACATAGAAAGATAATAGAATGGGCCAGAAATGACTAGACAAATACATTACAGGCAGTAAACTGTGGTCAGTACACCTGATAATCACTAACTAATACGGAGAATCACATGAAGAATTATTTTCGCAAACACAAATTAGCCCTGGGCTCACTAGCGGTTCTTGGCCTGCTGAATATATGTCAGGCCAACAACGATATGGATTCCTATATCGATGACCTGATGACCAGAATGACCATAGCCGAAAAGGTCGGCCAACTCAATCAGGCGGCGATCGGCTTTGATGTTACCGGGCCTCATACCAGCACCCATGTCGAAGACAAGATCAGAAACGGACTCATCGGCTCTATCTTAAACTCGCACACTGTGCCAGTGGTGCGCACTCTACAAAAAATGGCCGTAGAGGAAACACGCCTGCATATTCCCCTGCTCTTTGGCTATGATGTCATACACGGCCATAGTACTATATTCCCGATTCCGCTGGGCATATCAGCATCATGGGACCTTGACGCTATCGAGACCAGTGCCTCAATTGCAGCCGCCGAAGCATCATCCCAGGGACTCAACTGGACCTTCTCACCCATGGTCGATATCGCTCGTGACCCACGCTGGGGACGAGTCGCAGAAGGGGCCGGCGAAGACAGCTATTATGGCTCGCTGGTAGCCGCAGCAATGGTTCGCGGCTATCAGGGATCAGACCTATCGGCAACTAATACTATTCTGGCCTGCGTGAAGCATTTCGGTCTTTATGGCGCCGCTATCGCCGGGCGAGATTATAACACCGTTGATATGAGCCTGGTACAGATGTACGAAGATTATCTCCCCCCTTATCAGGCGGCAGTTGAAGCTGGGGTTGGCTCAGCTATGACCTCTTTCAACGATATAAACGGCGTACCTGCCACTGGCAATAAATGGCTGCTGACCAGCCTGCTTCGTGACGACTGGAAATTCGATGGCTTTGTCGTCACCGACTACAATGCCATAGCCGAAATGATCGCTCATGGTTACAGCCCTGATGGCTATTATGCCGCAAAATCTGCTCTTGATGCCGGAGTTGATATGGACATGGTAGATGAATGTTTTTTGCACAATCTGGAAAAACTAGTTACCGATGGTAAAATAAGCGAAAGCCAGATCGATACTGCCTGCCGGAGAATTCTCGAGGCTAAGTATAAGCTGGGACTGTTCGCTGACCCATATCACTATCTGGACCAGGATCGAGCTGATAGTGAAATACTCAAAAAGGAAAATCGCGACTTCGCTCGTGAACTGGCACAAAAAAGCTGCGTTTTGCTCAAAAACCAAAATAGCGTACTACCGCTGACCAATGGGGCAAAAATAGCTCTGGTGGGACCGCTGGCCAATACCAGGTTCGACCTGCTGGGATGCTGGTGGGCTGCCGGGAGCGAAGACTCTGTCGTAAGTGTTTATGATGGACTCAAAAATGCTGTTGGTAGCGAAAATATCATTCTCGCACGCGGAGCAGATGTCAGCGATGATAAGTTCTTGATCGACCGCATGGGTGGCGGCATCGCTCGTGACGGTCGCCCGGCAGAAGAAATGCTTAACGAAGCGATTGCGGCCGCCCAACAATCTGATATTATCGTTGCCGTCGTTGGCGAACATAGCAGCATGAGCGGCGAGGCCAAAAGTCGAACTGATATTTCTATTCCAGAATCTCAGCAGAGGCTGATGCGGGCCCTTAAGCAGACAGGTAAACCGCTGGTTCTCGTTCTGATGAACGGGCGGCCGCTGGCACTCGAATGGGAATACGCTAACGCTGATGCCATACTGGAAACCTGGTTTGCCGGTGTTGAAGGTGGTAATGCTATCGCCGATGTCCTCTGCGGTAAGTATAATCCCTCTGGCAAGCTGACGATGTCATTCCCTCTCAACGCCGGACAGATTCCGGTTTATTATAATATCAAAAGCACCGGCAGGCCGTTTAACCCCGGCGATAATGCTTTGTATCGCTCTGCTTATATCGATGCCGCCAATGAACCACTACTGCCCTTTGGCTTTGGCCTGAGCTATACCAGCTTTGAATATAGCAATATTACTCTGGACAAAAACACTCTTACCTCTGACGGAAAAATTACTGCAACGGTTACAATTACCAATACCGGAGACAAAACCGGCATAGAAACCGTCCAGCTCTACACCCGCGATATGTTCGCCAGTATAACCCCGCCTTTGAAAAGGCTACGCAGCTTTGAGCGTGTAACCCTGGCTGCTGGCGAGAGCAAGGCAGTAACTTTCGAGATCACCGAACCCATGCTGAGATTCTATAATAGCAAACTGGAACACCTCTCAGAGCCGGGCGAATTCAGACTTTATATTGGTACAAATTCGCGCGACTGTAAAGAAGCAAGTTTTCAACTTAAGTAGAGACGCATGATTATGCGTCTCTCTGACAATCGACACAATATCACAAAAACGCCCGGAACTAAAAACTCCGCGCGTTTTTCATTATCTGGCTATTTGCATTAACCCAGAATAAATGTCAAAAAAAACAACCTGGAAATGCACTCATAACCCTAGAACACATATCTTACTTACTAATAAGCACTTACGAATAAATGCTTCAATATTTAACTATATTATGGTTGTATTTCTAAAGTAAAACTATCAAAACATGGTTGTATTTCTAAAGCGAGGTTTACAACTGAAGCATTTGACAGAGAAATGATAATGAGCCGGCATGGGTTATTTAATAGTTGTTAGATCAACAACGAAAACTTCTGTGGCCGGGATTTTTGAATTTCTTTTGTAATTTTCTCATTTTTCTGATAATTTCTGTTACATAAGCAGTGGTCATTCCGTCTTAAAGATATGTGGCTGTTTATGCCGGGCCGGGTGCGGTCTGGGTGCGGCCATAATATGGGCTGGAGTATAAATGGAAGTTGAAAATAAGGATAATTCACTCGATGATCTGATCGGCAGAGCGATGGAGGGTAATCTTATTGCCCGTAATGAGCTGACGGCCCAGGTTTCGCCCCGGCTACGAAGCTATATTTATCGCAGCGTGCTGGATGATAATGCAACCGACGACATATTGCAAGAGACTGTCATTGCAGTATTTAACTCAATAACGAGCCTGAAGAAAATTGACGCTTTCTGGTGCTGGCTGTTCCGAATCGCCTCGAATCAGGTTATGAACTATTTCCGGGCACAGAGCAAAAACAAACGACATCTTAGCTTCCAGGACATTCTTATCGAAAAAGCCGCCACCGGCGTTGACCCGGAAGGGCGACTCATGAACGCTGAGCTGGGCGATAGTGTCCGCCAGGCTATCTCGCAACTGCCCGCCAGGCAGCGACAGGCAGTATCACTTCGCTGCTATGAGCAGCTGAGCTTTAAAGAAATCGGCTCTATATTGGAAATAACCGAGCCACATGCCCGGGTTCAATTCCACAGGGCTCTGGAAACACTGAGACTGGCATTGGGCAAGCAAGGGTTCGGTAAGGCATCACTACTGCTGGCTCTGGCTTTCTTTGGCAAAATAACGGCACCAGCTCAGGCCGCCAATAAAATATCTGTTACGACAGCTACCGT
>JAFGDI010000092.1 GCA_016932145.1 Sedimentisphaerales bacterium | reverse complement strand
GTTAACCTTGTTCACACTAATCTATCAATCGTGTTTTTCTATAATAGCAATTACCCTTTATGCCTTTTTTTTAACATAAAAATTGAAAATGTTTCATAAAAACCTCTTTTTTTTGCATTACAGAATCACCAGTACTATCCCGCCTATGCAAAACAATGCCACAATCATACATAAGAACTTATCAAATAAATACTTACATAAAACAGGCTTTCAACTTTCGGATAATCAGCAAAACCATTTAAGTCCAATAACACAAATAGAAACCGGGATATTTATGAAATGAATATGCTAATTATTCTGAGTTATAGGTCTGAAATCAGTCTGGGTCAAATAGCCAACTGGCCCCTGAATTGAACTAATAAAACAAAAAAAGCCTGGAATTACCCAGGCTGCAAGAGGAGATCTGAAATATAACATGTTAACTTAAAATGTAAGCGTTCACATTGTTTGTATAAATAGCAAAGTTAACTGTGAACTAAATTGTTTAGTAATAAGAAATAAGAAATAAGCTCATGATTCTCGCTCCGCTCGAAGCTGTCTGATTTTTATTGCAGACAAAGCCTGATTAAATAAGCCTCGCCGAAGGCGAAACCTCAACTTATTTCTTATTACTGTAACCGTGTGAACGGTTACCTTAAAATCTGTTTCAGGGTTGAACCTTGCCACTTTCGAGCCAATGGTCTGCCAGCAGCACCAGATCATAGGCATCTACCACACAATCACTCTGGCCATCAGGTCCTGAAATATCATATTGCCCCGACTCTGAATCGAACGCACATATCTGCTTTTTTACCAGAGCCAGATCATTATACACATTGAGTATCTCTTTCTGAGTGAGAACCCTGTTATAAATTCTTATATCATCAAGAGAGCCATTAAAAAATCGCCCACTACTATCACTGCCAAGATACAAAGGGCTGTCTGTCTTAGTACCCATTACCAGCGAACCGCTATTTGCCAGTTCAGCATCAATATATAACCTGGCCTGATTACCACTGCCATCATGAGTCACCAGAATATGATGCCATTGTCCGGCCTCAAAGGCTGTCTGGCTGATAGAAGTCTGAAAACTACTATCAGCGGCCGAAACAAAATTAATCTTATTGGTAGATGGATTTATAGCCAATGTCCAGCGCATAAGCTCTGAAGACCAGCCAAGGCCCTTATCAGCAATTATACTGGTTTGAGTGCCACCACTGACCCATTTAACCCAAACAGCCAGACTAAAACTATTAGTGTCGGCTGAAGGATCCCAATTACCTGCTACAGCAGAACCATTGACAGAATTCAGAAATATTCCCGTTGAAGGCAGACCATCAGCACCGGCAGTAAAAACAGGAGTGCCGGTAATTGTGGCATTGTGAGCATTACCGCTGACATCCTGATATAAACCGCCAACTCTATCAACACTATTGAGTGTCCAGTGCGCCAGTGTCTTATTTATACGAACCCGGGCAGTGTCGCTAATAATACTGCTTTCATCATTACTGACCTTGCAATAATACTCACCCTGAACACTATCTGAGATATCAGTAAACACAAGAGTGGTTAAGTAATAACCAGTTTCCGGGTCATAATCTGGTCCTGAAACTGACGAAGGGCTCTGTAACAGGTCATTTATACCATCGACATACTTAAACCATTCTACAGTTGGTTCCAACGCACTGCGAAACTTGCACGACAGCAAACCCGGGCCGTCAAAATCAGGGTCATTGGGAAAATACACCCCTGTATTTTGCGGTTCCTCGATAATAACTGGGGACAAAGGAGAGTCAGAAACCCTAACAATCTCTAAGGTATTGATAAAGCCACGATAACCTGCATCTGACAATCCTTCGACTACCAGAATAAGATCCGCTCCCTGATTAACCGATATGGTAGAAAGTTTGAAGTTTTTATCGAACAACCATGAACTCGCAACTCTGGTATTTGCCATCACTGCCGGGGAATAATCACTGAAGTCGGTATCAACCGCTCCTGTCGGGGCGGTAAAGGCATATATTGCATAAGAATCCGGACTTGCAGTATTAGTATTTATCGTGGTAGCATAAAGACTATATATAGCCGGCGAGAGTCCGGAAATACGAAGCCCCAGGGCAACCTCCGAACCAGGTGCATCATCCACATAAGTGGCACTGCGAGCATTACCGCTATAAATACCGGTATTTACAGATGAACCAAGTGAACTGTTAACAAAACCGTGCCTGTCCCAATCAATTACTTTAGCCTGCGGCTGAGTCTTACCCATATCTACAGCTATAGCAGTAGCGCTACCATCAGAAGCAACCAACCCGCCCGTAACATCAGTTGTGATCAGATTCCAGCTATTACCACTGATCTTGCCAATGGTATGCGCCGGACTGTTAGTATTATCGCTTACAGTAGCACCAAAGTTGAGCAGGACCGCCGGATATCGCGAAGAAAACGACTCTTTGAGCCTCTGGCCATCCTGAAGCAATCTGGTCCGAAGAATGTCATAAGGGACATCCTGGACATCCTGCTCATATTCTATAGCCAGAGAAGCAGCAGTAGCGGCAGACTGACCCAAAATCATATAAGTTGGCTCCATTCTGATACTGCCAAAAGCAGCATGACTGGCCGAAAGACATACAGGAACCAGTAAATTACTAACCTGCCCCCGACGAGGTACAATTGAGCGATAGCTAATCGGATAGCTGGTACTCCACCAGAGATAAAAACCACCCTCATCCCAGATAGTGTCATCTATTACAACACGACGGACAACATGTGAATCAAGTGAATAAGATCCCTGACCAATAGAGTCACTGACCACATAGCCATCTGCCATCTTGACATGATGTTCGGTCATAACCATTTCGCCTTCGAGCCTTCTGGCTTCGCGAACATAGACGAAATAGGGCCAATTATCATTATCAGTAAATTCATCTTTAGCCAGTCCCCACTTGCTTCTTTCAGTACGGATCGACTGCGGCACTCTGGGGTGATTCTGCATTGTCCAGAGCAAACCATGCACATAATCCTGCTGCCGTTTATTAAAGTTCATCCTTTCGGTATATGATGCCTCAGAATAAACCCAGTTATGAGCGGCCATAAAATTACCGCCCGGCCAGTCAAGCGACATAAGACCACTATTATTTGAATCTGTTTTCAGATTTGGCATTCGCTGTGAAGTAAAACCAGGTTTTTGACCAGCTTCATACAAACGCAATAGGAGTTCATATTGGGCTTCATCATAACCAACCGGCTTGCTGATAGTTACCTTATTTGAGGCAACATCGGTCAGACACATGCGCAAATTGAATGCCTGTAATCTGTTATCGCCTTTACCAATAGAGGCAAAATCATCAAAAACACCTTCCACCCCGTCAATAAAGCCACTTTCCGGGTTTCCAGGGGTAAGATACGGATCTATACCTAAATAAGGAGACTTACTGGGGCTAAGGTCAGTTGACTTGAAATAGACACCATTAAGTGTTTCAAGATACTCGCTGTTGGAATCACGACCAACGCGATATGCCGCTCCGGCAGCAGCCATCAGATCACCCTCATAAGAAGTATCAATAAACATTGCACCAGCATAGGTATCTGCCGGTACAAAGCCATTATCTTTATCATAAGTAAGAGTCTTTATTGCTGTTATCCGATCGCCTGCTCTGATCACACCACCTGGTGTACGATCCAGCCAGCAATTAGTAACAACCTCAACCCCTTCCTG
>JAFGDI010000091.1 GCA_016932145.1 Sedimentisphaerales bacterium | reverse complement strand
GACCGGTTCAATGAAATAGAATCGCTCTGGGAAAAAATGAAACCCTTGTTTGAGAAGATCAGATTAGACCGGGCCGTAATGACTCTGGAAGGTGTTAATTCTTTTGGCCGACCTGAATATAAGACCCTGCAATGGGTCAGAAATGAAAGTATAGTCGGCGATTTCCCCACTGATTGCTGGACAACCAGATTCTATCTCGATAAGGAAGAAAGAGAAATGGTTATATTGCAATTGCAGTCGATAGAAAAGGACAGACGCCACGACGAAAATGTCAACTGGCTGCTTAATCGCATCAGTACCAATATGAGAATGACAAACGAACAGCGTAAGATAGTCTTAGAAGAAAAAGACCAGGAGTTGTTTGAAACTATACATAGCTGAGAATCAAAGGGGACGGACCCCTTATTTTCCGCAATTAGAATATAACAGTGTTTTCCGATAGGGAGAGTAGATAAACAGCCACGAGCAGAGCAATGCTTGTGGCTGTTTGTTATTATTACACTTTGGCTATTTTGAATAATTTATCACCGCAGGTAAGCTTGAACTTCTATAAATATTCTTTTGGACCGCGGATCTTTAAGCCGAAGCGATTGGTAAATTTATCGATTCGGATCGAACAGTCAAGCGGGCGGTTTTTACCATCAGAATGGCCCGGCTTGATCAGGTCGGGCGGCAGACCACGCCAGCGGACGAACATTTCCAGCTCTTCATAACGCGACATATAGTCCGGTCCTGCCACATGCCAGATGCCGCTTTCATCTGAATCGGCCAGCAGTCTGATCGCCTGGCACAGGTCTGCAACATGTATCGGATTGCGGATCTCATTATCATAATATTGCACTACCTGCCCGGCACGGAGCTTGTCTTCTTCGACCTGCCAGCGAGGGGCGAGAGGCTCTTCCCTGCTCACCAGCCCGGTACGCACTATGGCATAATTGGCCATTGTTCCTGATACGATCTGTTCAGCCGCCAGCTTGGCCTGGCCATATTCTGTCTGCGGCTCTGGCTTATCTTCTTCACTGTATGGACCGCAACTGCCATCGAATACCCATTCACTGCTCAGGAAGATGAATCGCACGCCGGGCACAATGTCATTACAAGCCCGGCATAAAATCTCTGTGCCATCTACGATTACACTCCGGCGATTACCCGCCGTATTATCGTAAGCGCAATGTACCACCAGATCAGGACGGGCCAACAGCAGAGACTGACGCACAGAGGCTTCATCGCGAATATCAAATTGCAACGGCACCCCAACCGCCGGTCTGTTACGAAGATATCCACTATATACCTCAACGCCAGGCCCGGCATATAAACTGGCCAACTCACCGCCAATAAAACCACTCGCTCCGGTTATCAATATTCGTTTATACATTTTTATTTTTCCTTTATACTCTCAGCGATGAGCAGGTGAGCTTCAAAATTAGTACCAGATTGCCTCAGCATCTGATCGACCAGTTAAATCTATAAATTCTGACATTTATCTGTAAATTACACCGCTATCTTAACATCTGAAAAATATTCAGTCAAGGCCAGGATTTTTGCTCAGTAGTTCTGGCTCCCAGGCAGTTCCTACTTCAGCCGCTTAACTTTTTCAGGAGAAGAAAAACCGTGTGAACGGTTACACACTTTTAGTAATATCTATTTCATAACGATATTTATTAAGCATAGTAAACTGTCATAGTGAATGGTAGCTGTTAAATCAGGTAAAATATACCTGATACTTCTTATCTTAATCCCCGTTCTTACTATGAACTATGTGCTTGAATTGTCAAAATCATGGTTGTTATTTGGGAGTGAAAAACCGAAATTATGGTTGCAATTTGGGAATGGATACGGTAAATCATGGTTGTTATTTGGGAGTAGGTCCGATAACTACTGTAATCTCAAAGGTTTTAGGTGTGCTATCATGATTGAATCCCGATATGCATCGGGAGCCTGATAAATGTTTAATGACATCAGGTAGTTGAGTACGCGAAGCGTGTAAAACAGAAAACCACCCATTAGATGGGTGGTTTAGGTTTTTGTTAAGTAATGTAACCGTCAGCAATAAATGCAGTTATGGTAGCTATTGATAAACCGCATAGCTTATACATCAAACTGTTGCATATTTTTAGCGAAGCAACTGACAATAACACTTCTACTTCCCAATATATTTACAACCATTCAACTCATTCAAAGCATCTGCCTCTTCTACGGGCACAGGCGAAACATGTCCGGCAAAGAAGCCCATAGTAACATCCAGTCTTACATATTTTGTTTGACCGGGCTTGGTTGTCAAAGACAACGACCTTTTAACTTCTGTTGAGCAATTGATCTGATGGTCGCCAGGAGCGACATCTTTATACGCAAAACCTTTAGGTACTGCTTTACATACCACTTCTTCATCCAAATACACTTTTGGCTGGATAGCTGCACCAATTACTGCGGTACGATAAATAATTAACCTGCTCTGTTCTGAGTTAAGCTTAGTCATACTACCCTGATAGTCTTTGTAGCTTACGCCTGAAGCACAGCCTATCATATTAACTGCCATAAAAAATGAAAGACACGCTGTGATAATAAATCTGATTTTCATTTACTAACTTCCTCATAATAGAATTTAACGGGTTTAGAGATCGCAACAAAACCATCTTCAACGGGAAGATACAAACCAACAATATTATTTTCACTTATCACAATATTGGCCTCATGAGTATTTGAACCAACAGCAGTTACAACCTGATCATCTGTTGAATACACATCACCAGCAGGAACGGTTCCCACATAGTGCCACATAGTGCCCCCTTTAATTCGTGTGACACTCCAGCTTTTTAAAGGTATATCCACATTTTGTTTCATAACCAAAGAAGAGATAGGCTTATTATCAAATGTCATAACCGTCGGTTTGTATGAAACATGGGTCAAATCAAAACAGCAGCCACTAATAGCAACAATTGCTAACAAAACCATATATCGAATAAATAATTTCATTTTATAAAAACCCTAGTATGTTAAGAGAAAGCTATTAGCACATGCGACAATAAACAAAACAATTTCAGTTAGCTTCTATCGATTCTATCTGGATTTTACAGTTTTATTGCACTAATCAATATTGTTTACCGTGAACCGGTATCTCAAATTTAGAAAATAAGCGCTCAGAGTTAAAGAGCTACACTAAGACAGCATATATCATATCTATCTATATATATGATAAGCAAGAGCAAAATTATATTTTTTGTAAAACAATGTAATCTTCAGCACAGTGTTTAATAATTTCATTCTCTCTTTTTCCTATCCTGTTTAATCATCTTCGCCGCCGCTTTTTAATCGTCAATATTGTTCCGCTCCGCTTTGTGCTGTTCCAGCCCCCTGGGAACGCCGAGCCCCAGCTCGGCCAGTGTTAGTACGGAACAACAAATTGACATAAAAAATGTTATTCGCCTGAGCCTTCTCCATCTTAACAACTCAGGTTGCATACCATTTGCCGAATCCCGAATTGTCGGGATTTCGGGCTTTACCCTCAACTGCCGGCGTTCCCAGATGGGTCAACCAGCAGCTCACTCTTCGGACATTTTTCTTCATTTGCCATACTAATATTCTAACCCTGCTATCCTTCCAGCCCGGCATAACCACCGCACAACCTGTCACCTGAAACCACAGCCCACATTCTACCAATTAACCCACCCCGGTGCAAGTCCGTGACCGTTCATGCTCGTTCGTGCCAGTCCGTTCTCAACCACCCACCAAAAGCAAAAAGGCGACCCATGTCAGGCCGCCTTTTTCATTTCTCTATTCTTCAGTCAACATTCTCAAAATGGAACATCAACATCATCTACTGTTACTTCAGCCTCGTCATCGGCTGTTTTCTTTTTAGTGGTCTTTTTGGCAACTTTTTTCGCTACCTTCTTAACGGTCTTTTTTGCTACATTCTTTTTAGTGGTTTTTGTGTCTTCACTATCTTGCTCGTCAGTAGCTGTTTTTTTGGTTTTGCGGCCCAGGATAACATCGGCTTCTTCCAGGGTTGCTGGCGGCCATTTGCCCTCAGCCTGCAGAGCGGTCAGTTCATCAAGCATCTTGATACTGATAATAGACCGGCACTTGGGGAACTTATTACAGCCCATGAACTCGCCCCGCTTACTGTCGCGGATCACCAGCTCGCCATCTTTACACTTATGGCATTTGATACCGCTAGGCCGGGCCGGAGCTTTGGGCGGCTGCACATTGCCGTCCTTATCCACCTTCTGAGTAGTCTTGCATTCCGGGTAGCCACTGCAACCCAGGAATGTGCCAAACCGCGCCTTACGCAGGATCATCGACTTACCGCAGTTCGGACAGGAATGCTGAGTCTCTTCCGGCTGGGCTATCTTGCCATCGCGGTCGCAAGGTGCTGCGTACTTGCAAGTTGGGTAATCGCCGCAAGATAAGAACCGGCCATTTTTACCAAAGCGATAGACCATCGGCTTACCGCATTCGGGACACATATAATCTGATGGCTGAGTTTCGGCGCGGGCGTGGACCATCTCTTCATGGGCGCGATCGAGATTTTCTTTGAACGGGCCATAAAATTCCCTGAGTACATTAACCCAGTCGAGATGCTGCTCTTCGATCTTATCGAGCTGACCTTCCATAAATCGGGTAAAGGCTACATCCATGATCTGAGTGAAATGCTCATTTAATTTTTCAGTTACAACAATACCAAGGTCGGTAGCGAAGAATTTCTTGTCCAGTTGTTCAACATAGCCGCGATCCTGGATCGTAGATATGATCGAGGCATAGGTACTTGGTCGGCCAATACCTTCGGCTTCCAGCATCTTAATGAGCGACGCTTCAGTATAACGAGCCGGCGGACTGGTGAAATGCTGGGTATGGTCAATAGTAACCGGCCATACCTTACCGCCTACGCTCAGGTCTGGCAATATCTGGTCGCTGCCGCTTACCGTAATACCACTAACGAGCATGAAACCGTCAAAAACCAGTTTACGACCGTTAGCCCGGAACAATACTGACTGCTCCTGTCCATCGATCTGGCCTTTAGTCTCAATATTGACAGTGGTTACATCCCATATCGCCGGTGTCATCTGGCATGAGACAAATCGCTTCCAGATAAGGTCATAGAGCTTATACTGCTGGGGTGTGAGGTCGTTTTTCACATTTTCCGGCGTAATACTGACATCGGTCGGACGGATCGCCTCGTGTGCTTCCTGGGCCGCTTTATTTGATGAGCCATAATAATTGGCTTTAGCCGGGAGATATTTTTCTCCGTAATTACTGGATATGAAATCGCGTACCATACCCAAAGCCTCATTAGAGATATTGGTACTGTCAGTACGCATATAAGTTATCAGACCAATAGAACCCAGGCCGCTTATATCTATACCTTCATATAATTCCTGGGCCAGCCGCATGGTATTTTTAGCTGAATAGCCAAGTTTATTGGCCGATTGCTGTTGCAGGGTCGAGGTGATAAAAGGAGCCTGAGGCCTGGAATTAGAGCTGCGAGTGTCTATGCTGCAAACACTGAATTCATTATTAGTTATGGCATTATATACTTTGTCTGCTTCTGCCTGATTGCCCGCCTTGAACGGGTTACCGCCAACGCTTACCAGATGAGTTTCAAGGCAGCTATGGTCATAAAGCCACTCGCCTCTTTGCTTAATGGTAGGCCCTTTGTCGTTTTCTGTGTTGGCATTGACAAACTCTTTATACTTTTCGGGCAGGTTGGGCGTGTTCTTATTGCAGAATATGCCGTCGATCTTCCAATATTCTTCGGGAACGAAGGCTTTGATCTCTTTTTCACGCTGCACTACCAGTTTTACCGCTACTGACTGTACCCGACCGGCAGAAAGGCCGCGAGCCACCTTTTTCCAGAGCAGGGGGCTTATCTGATAGCCCACGATCCGGTCCAAAATACGACGGGCCTGCTGTGCGTTTACCTTGTCCATGTCCAGACTGTGCGGGTTGGCAAAAGCCTGTTCGATGGCGCTTTTAGTAATGGCATTAAAGACCACACGACAGAATCTATCGGATTTTATGCCCAGGGCCTCGCTCAAATGCCAGGCGATCGCCTCTCCTTCTCGGTCCAAATCGCTCGCCAGATAGACCATCGGGGCTTCCTTGGCTAGTTTTTTCAGTTCGGAGAGTATTTTTTTGCGGGTTGGTATGGTTTCGTAGGTAGGGGAAAAGTTATTTTCTATATCTACCGCCATATCATTATTGGGCAGGTCGCGAACATGGCCCATACTGGCAATAACCTTAAAGTTATTGCCCAGATATTTATTGATAGTCTTGGCTTTCGCCGGCGACTCCACTATCACCAGGTTCTTTCCAGTTGCTGCTTTTGCCATAATTTTTTATCTTCCTTCACCGGTCAGCCTGTCTGGATAACCGGATTATTCATCAAAGTCTGTATTCACAAACATGCTATCGGCAAATAATCAGTTAAAATTATTCTTTTTACCTTAATTAATTAATGTTACGGAGTAAGGCAAATATCAAAGCTGAGCGAATATGTCAAATACAATATTTTTCCGGCAAGGTCTCGAATAAGAATCAGGCACTATCTAAATACGACTTATATATATAGTTATGTTAAATTCTTTTTTTTTCATTCTTCACCAAATTTTTCTGTGGTCAAAAAGTCATTTTAATTCACCTCTACGACCGATAATTAAGATAGAAAATTATTATAACCAGAACTGGGCCTGCCATTTTAGCGTTGTTATTTTTATGAAAATATTATTCGTAACAAATCATTTACCTTGTCCTCCGTTGGGAGGCTCATATCTGCGGATACTAAATCTTGCCCGGCAGATGAAAAAAAACCATGCGATCACTACTGTTTGCATAAATGCCAGGGGCACTTACGATCAGGAGCGGTTTGATCGTACTAAGGCAGAGCTGGGAGAGTTATACTATTTGCCTCAGCCTTATTCTACTATGGATAGTAGTATCTCGATATTAAGACATAAATTCGATCAGCATTGGCCATTTTATTATAGTAGGAAATTAGCCAGAGCGGAAATGTCTGTATTTGATGAGCTTTCTCGGCAGCACGATATAATCTGGTATGAGAAAATTCAAACGGCGGCAGCAACGGGTATGCGTTATCCGGAAAAGTCGATAATTGATCTTGATGACCTGCTGCACTTACGAATAAAAGGGGAATATGCCCAAAAGGCCAGTTTAAGAAAAAAGATTGCTGAGAGATTGATCTATTATAAGCATTTCCGGACAGAGCTATCAGCGATAAGGAAGTTTAAGAAAGTTGGTATATGCAGTAAGGCAGACCTGGCTTATGTGAGCAGATTATGTCCCCAGGCGGCCAATAAGTTGCATGTCATACCCAATGGTTTTGATATTACGGCTCTAACCGATTTTGCCAGTCGCAGCGTCACTACTCCGTCGGTGATAGGGTTTGTCGGCTATCTCAGTTATAAGCCAAATTATGATGGTTTATGCTGGTTTATTAAAGAAGTCTGGCCTGACATTTATGCCAATGACCCTAAAGTGGAGTTTCATATTGCCGGCATGATCAGTAAAGAGCTGAAGTTACCTGAATCTGCCGGTATTAAATATCTGGGGTTTGTCGATGATCTGGCCCAGGAAATGAATAGCTGGACCGCTATGGTAGTGCCGTTATTAAGTGGTGGCGGCACGAGATTAAAAATACTCGAAGGTTTCGCCCGTTCTTGTCCGGTCATATCTACCAGTACAGGTGCTTATGGTCTGGAAGTTGAGCATGGCAAAAACATAATGCTGGCAGATGATCCCGAATCATTTGTCAGATGTTGCAATGAGGTATGTGCCAATGAGTCATTACAGCAAAAGTTATCAGCAAATGCTTGTGAGACTTTCCAGTTACACTATCATTGGGACAAGATCGGCGAAAGCATAGACGCTCTCTTGACATCTATGACAAGCCAGAGGTAAGTTATGCCGCAAATAACAGTAGTCATGCCGTTATATAATAAGGCGAAATATGTTCAGCGGGCGATCGATTCGGTATTGGCTCAGAGCTTTAGCAACTTTGAGTTGATCGTGGTTGATGATGGCTCAACAGATGCCAGTGCCCAGTTGGTAAGCAGTCATTGTACTGACAGGCGATTACATATGGTGCATCAGGAAAATGCCGGTCCGGGGGCGGCGCGTAATCATGGCCTGGCTCTTGCCCAGTCTGAGTATGTAGCCTTTCTTGATGCTGATGATCAATGGTTGCCCGATTTTCTGAGCAGTCAGTATAAGCAACTCATCGCGCACCCGCAATGCGCTGCTGCATTATGTCGGTTTTATGTTGATTATCATGGTAATTTACCAGTACAAGACTCAGTTCTTCATGCCAATCGCGGCGTATGGCAATTATTGTCCGAAACAGATTTTACTATGATGAATAGCATTTTAGCGGCAATGACACCTAATAATATGCTTTGGAACAGATCGGTATTGCAGGAGTATAGGGGTTTTTATGAGCATCATTGTCTTTTTGGCGAAGAACAATATCTTATGATCAATGTTCTGCTTAATCATAAACTCTTCATTAATGATGAAGTCCAGCACATATACCATCAGAATAATTCCGATCTGACAATTTCCCGTAATACAGTTCGCAAATCATTTCGGCCTTTGTTGCTGCATCCAGAGTATGTTCGGGGTAATTGTCCGCCTGGGTTGCGGCCAAATCTGGAGTTTTATCTGAACTGGCTGGCGTTTAATGAGTGCTGCGGTTTGATCGCAGTGCATAATATTAAGACTATAGTTCATATTCGTGATCTTTATCCGGAAATGGATAAAATGTTTCGCTGGCAATATTTTAAGAAATATTTTAAACTAAAGGTCAGGCTGCCATTATATATGATATTACACCGGCTTTTTGCCAGAGTTTGAGGAAATTATGAAATTATATATCAATTTGTTAATAGTGTTTATATCAGTGTTATTTTTTGCTGGTTGTGGTGTTAGTCATAATGCCATCCGTCCGGTAATAAGGGTAAATGCCGCATCTCTTCAGGCAGATGCTCTGGAAGTAATAATGCAGGCTGCCGTTTCGCCAGATGCTTATGTTCGCACCTATGCTATGGAAGCCCTGGCTCTGGCAGGTGATAATTCCTGTGACAAGCTCATTGTTATGTCCCTGGGTGATCAGACAGTTGCAGTTCGTTCGGCAGCGGCTATCGCTGCTGGTGACCGCAGAATAGCATCAGCCAGAGCAGAGCTGGAAAAGATGATCAGTTCTGAGAATGTAATGATCAGGCTGTGTGCCGGTTATGCCCTGGAAAAAATGGGAGACCAGCGTTTTGTCCGCTGGTATGACAATGCCCTGACAAGCGACATACCGCAGTATGCCGGTCAGTCATGTCTGCTGCTGGGTAAGCTGGGCAATAGTTCATACAGGCCCGACAGCAAAACAGTATTATGGCAGGTGATGAACAAGTCAGGTCAAAAGCCATATATCCGTTTGCAGGCGGCCGAGGCTCTGGCCCGTCTGGGTGATATGTCGGTTAAGCAGCGTCTGCTCGATTTTGCTGGCAGCGGCTATGCCGACGACCGCCTGCTGACCGTTTCGGCCCTGAAGCTGCTGGCATGTAATGAATGTATTGCCATGCTCTCAGTGTTGGCTGATGATGAGCAGATCGAAGTGAAGTTATCTGCCCTGCGTGGTCTGGGCGTATTGGCGGGCGAAGACGATATTAAGCCGGCTTATAAAGCCCTGACCTATACCGATCCCTATAATGATAACACCGTCACTCAGCGAGTCCGTCATCTGGCCATACTGGCCATAGGCAGCTTTGGACGCGATAGTGATGCCGGGATACTTAAAGAGCAACTTAACAACAGTTCAGATTCGTTTTTGAGACTAACTGCCGCTATTGCCGTTCTTGAGTGGCAAAAGGCCAGGGGGGCAACAGCGGTTAATACTTCAAACTGAAATATCGTAACCGTTCCCGATTACAGTAACAAGTAACAAGAAATAAGTAACAAGCTCTCGTATCGGTCTTGAGGCCGATGACTGGTTTAAAGCTACGCAGCGGCAGAGATATTTCCATGTGCTGGTTCTTTAGTGTCGCGTAGCTTTAAGAATAGCTGTGAGCGCTTACTATTTATCATAACCGTTCCCGGCATCTATTGCAGGGTTGCCCATTTATGGGTAGTCTAACCTCGAGAGCATGTTCAAATCGCCAGCATTATGAGCGTTTTTTTTGGCAGGCAGCTTACAAATCGCAGGCCTTTGTGTAGCGTATTCACCTAAGAGTTATCGGGCTTAATAAGCCAGTCCGTCATATTATTTGTTTATTTCGGAGTTTTACTTTTTGCGGTCATTGATTTTAATTCTATTGTAAGTCAGTAGAATAAAATACTTTATAAATACTCAGAAAAGCTCTTGCCGTCATTTACAACTCATTGTCATTATTATCAGTCTGGTTATACTAAACTGTGTCTGCACTCTGGACGATTCCCTGATTGTGCAAGCGTGATAAAAAAGCAGAACATGATACTATAGAGGAATCAGATAATGACATTACTTAATTGGTCCAGTTATTTTGCCCTGGGAATAGACCAGATAGATGATCAGCATAAGAAGCTCATTGAAATGCTCAATGACATGTACGATGGCATAAAATCTGGCCATGCCGAAGATGTGTTGAAGGTTGTTCTGGATCGACTGCTCAAATATACAAAATCGCATTTTCTTGCCGAAGAAAAGTATATGATGGAGATTGGCTATCCCGGATTTGACGACCATTTTAAGCGTCATTATGAATTGACCAGTCAGGTCGAAGAGTTAGTGCAAAAGTATAGTTCGGGCGAGCATGTAAACTATCTGGAAGTAGTGACCTTCCTGCGAGATTGGCTCCAGGTGCATATAATGGAAGAAGATATGCAAATAGCTAAATACGCCGTCAGTAAAGAAGCCAGAATGCTGTAAAAAAAACAGGCCGGGTAGAAAACTATCCAAGCCTGTCTCTTATCTTTGTTCTGAAAATTATACTGTTATCTGTCTCAGATATTTTGTCCGCTGATCTTTGTTCTGTTTTTCAGATGCTCTTCGTGCAGTTTCTTACTGTCAACATCCCCAACATATTCTGGAATTATGCGTTTGATAATAGAAACGATCTGTTCATAGCTGGCATTATCAGCTATAGCGAGCATCTCATCAATAGCATCTCTCAATTCATCTTCATTAGCCGGTATGTTTTGCCAGACAGCAATTTTCGGATGAGGTGTCGGCTTCATATCTTCACCGGCGATACTGAGTTCCTCAAATAGTTTTTCGCCGGGACGCATGCCGGTGTATTTGATCTCGATATCTTCATCAGGGCGATATCCGCTGAGAGTTATCAGTTCACGAGCCAGATCAGCGATCTTAACCGGTTCGCCCATATCCAGCAGGAATACTTCGCCGCCCTTGCCCATAGTAGCAGCCTGTAATACCAATTGCGAGGCTTCTGGTATGGTCATAAAATATCGCTGCATATCTGGGTGAGTAACCGTAACAGGTCCGCCAGCCATTATCTGCTTAGTGAAAATAGGTACAACTGAGCCATTAGACCCCAGGACATTACCAAAGCGAACGGTAATAAAGTCTGTATCGCTATGGGTATTGAGCCCCTGGATCACCATTTCGGCGAACCTTTTACTTGACCCCATTATACTGGTCGGATTAACGGCCTTATCAGTAGAGATCATGACAAAGTTCTTTGCCTTGTATTTATCTGCGGCCAGGGCAACATTACGCGTACCGCAGACATTATTTTTGAATGCCTCACCAGGATTAGCCTCCATGAGCGGAACATGCTTATGGGCGGCTGCGTGGATCACTACTTCCGGGTGATATTCGCTAAAGACTTTATCAACTCGTTTGCCATCTGCTATATCGCAAATGATCGGACGCAGAGCAACGGTCGGATATGCACTTTGCAGCTCCCGTTCAATGTGGAACAGGGGATTTTCCGCCTGCTCTACCAGTAAAAGTTTTTTAGGACCGAACTGGCATATCTGCCGGCACATTTCAGAACCGATCGAACCGCCGGCTCCGGTTACCATAACTACCTTATTATTCAGAAATTTACTTATCTGCTCAATGTCCAGGGTTATCGGGTCACGACCCAGCAGGTCGTTAATATCAACCTCACGCATCTTGGAAACAGATACCTTACCGGTTGCTATCGACACCAGGTCTGGTACGGTACTGAACTTCAGGTTCGAGCCTTCACACTGGGCGATCACATGGCGAAGCTCTTTGCGAGAAGCAGAGGGCATTGCTATAACCAGCTCGTCAATAGCTTTTTCCTGAGCGATCTTCTTTATCTCTTTGGTAGTACCTATTACCTCAGCTCCGTGAATGCGCATACCCAGCTTACGCGGGTTATCATCAACAAAACCAACTACCTCATACTTTAATATAGGCATTCTGCGTATTTCTCGCAGTAAGGTCTCACCGGCATTACCAGCACCGACTATGAGCATGCGTGTCAGGCGACCAGCCACGACCTGCTGGCTTTCTTCATAATAAAGACGGATCAACAGGCGAGAGCCGCACACTGTACAGATAGTCGCTACCCAGTCGGCCACAAACACTGAAACCGGTATCTCGTTCAGGATCGGCTTACCGTCGGGTAATGCTCCCAGTGCCACCGGCAATAAAGCCAGGCAGGTATAGTAACCGAGTATCTCGATTACCAGACTGACATGTGTTGCCTTGATTATGCTGAACAGGTCAGAAACACTCACATAACGCCACCAACCCTGATATTGGCGGAACAGGCCGTAGATCACCAGCTTGATCGTCGCTACTGCCATGAAGGTATTCCAGAATACCGGTCCAAACCAGGACTCATTTATCTGCATGTTGTTCAATACTATGAACGACATGAACAGGCTCATCCAGAAAAAGGCCAGATGGGCCAGGACTATCTTACCCTTCCAAAGCAGCAGATCTTTAAAATTCGTTGGCTTAACATTTACATTTTTTTCAGCTATATCTTTGTTCATAAAGCAAATATCGACCTAACTAATTGTTTCCTTTAGAGATATAAACAGCGAGCTATAATTTTTCGCTCTGAAACTGTCCTTTTAAGTTTAGCAAAAAAAAATAATTTATTAAATAAATTTAATCGTCATTTTTGTGACTATAATGCAAAATATTACCCAATATAGAGTTATGGTAATACATTATTTTAATATAAAGTGCTACGGCAGCTAAAATTCATATTTTAACTTTAAAATGCACAATATCTGACAAAAAAGTATAATCAAGGATAGATAAATCCAATGAAAGGAAAGCTCTTTTTTTTAGTTCTGGTTAAAGAGATCAGTAAAAACCGACAGGGGTACTGTCTCAATTTCGGGCTTCTGGTAGTTCCCCTGTGCTTTTACATAGATCAGTCCTGAGCGAATAGCATTGAACAGGCTGCCGATAAATGGTATCGGGCGGATAATGTCAGGCGCTTCTATCATAAAAACAAGGTCAAGGGTGCCCGAGTGGTCTTTATCTTTCAGCAGAGGGCCAGTCATTTTACCTGAGCCTGATACTTCGATGGTATTACCTTTGAATGCTAATGAGGAGAAGATAGTCTGGTCATCAACTATATCGCCTTTGATAGTTGCCTGATTGAACACCCCGTCGTGTGCCTGAGTGAATTTTATCAGGTTCAATATTCCCGCCAGCAATGGCAGCCTGCCCAGCGTGCCTTTACTTATCTCAAATTCAAAATTGCCCCGTGCAGAAGTGGTACTACCATTTAGTCTGAGAAAGCCATTAACTATACCATTTATATCGCCCCGATTAGGGTCTGGTGGTGATATCTGGTTTAGCTGAGCGTCTCTGATAGCCAGGTCCAGAGTGTAACTATTATTAAGGAATTCTGCTTCGAGCAGCCCGGCGAGAGTTCCGGAGCAAAATAAAGCCTCTTGTAGTTCAATGGCCAGGTCTTTACTTATAGAGTCATAACTTATTGCCGCCAAAGCATTGGCAATGGGCCGACCGGCGAGAGAGGCACTTTCAATATTTGCCTGGGCATTAGCGGCCAGAGTATGGTTATCAGTATTATAATCAAGGTTAAGGTCGAAGTCTGCCTTTACATCAGTTACTTCAGCCGGGAATTTACCTGAGGCTTTTGTTAATCTGGCACTACCATCTATTTGCCAGGTATTAGTCTTAAAATCATCGGGCAAGAGTCTGAGTTTAAGGTCTGTAGAAAGCAGGCCGCTTAGCTCATATTTATCATTGAGCAGAACGACATTCTGGCCAAAGGCATTTTTGAGCTTTTGGTCAATGGCCAGGTCTTTGATCGTGATGTTCAAGACATCGGTATTATCCCGGCCAATTAGATTGACATTGCCATTAAGTTTTATAGCTCCTGACTGAGCAGAAAAATCAGAGAAGCTGATTTCCGTTGGTGTCAGAGCAACTGAGCCTGTCATATCTGAGAGTTCATAACCCATAAAGCCAGCCGACATGGCAACAGGTCGCAGGGTACAGACATAATCAGGGGGCAAGTCAGCTATATTGTTGACAGCGAGTTCGAGGTCGGCAATTCCCAGCGGCTGATATTTTTGCCATGTGCCAGGCTTTTTCTTTTCTAAATACTCACCTATCTGGCGAGTCAGGTTAAAATTCTTACAAGAGGCTTTCAAGCTAAGTAAGTCTTGTCCGATTTCACCTGAAATTGCTAATTGGCTGACAGATGAGTTCGGGTCTGATATTTCGCCAGTCAGACCTTTTATATTGAGCAGACCATTATTGAAGTTCGCCTGACAGTCAACCTGGTTAACTGCCAGAGGCAGTTCTTTATAAACAATATTTCCATTTGTCAGATGCAGATCGACATCATGTTTGATTTCAGTGAATTGATAGTCCTTTTGATTGATGATGGCCAGCCCATCTTCCAGCGAATGTTCTATTCTGGCAGTGCCAGATACAATGCCTGATATTGCCAGCTCGTTACCGAAGTTATTTATATTGGCAGGCAATGCGGCCATTAGTTGCTCATTTAAGTTCAGGTCGTTAAAGTCAACCTGGCATTTCAGTTGTGCCGGGCTTTCTGGTTCGGTGGTAAAAGCACCTGACAGGGAAATGCTCCCGCCAGCTCCCTTGCCATGTAAGAGGGAAAATTCAGTCTTGCGACTATCCCAGTGAATATTGCCATAACAATGTTGCAGTGGAACAGGTAAGAATCTAAAAGTACCGGCACAATCATAAAATTGGATATTAAGATAATGGTCCGGCTCCTGACCCTGAATAACATTTATATGATATTGGGCATTAGCGCGACCAGAAGGTTTGAACAGGTCAAAGATTCCTCTTTGTAAATCAGTTAATGCTTCATAGAGAACAGAGTCGGCACAGACATTCTTTACATCTACATCAGTTTCAATGTCCCATCGGCCGCTATCTAAGCGCACCGCATTGCCATTAACCACTACCGACTGGCCGTTTTCTGAGCCGGTGATCGGACCGAACTGTATAAGGCCCGGCTCAAAACTGATCGGACCACAGGCATTCTTTACCGGGTAAGGGAAACGGATAAACCTACCGGCCATTTCGATCAGATCGACATTGCCGGCAACAGTGTTTTTGCCATCATTACGAGTGAAATAAACTTCTACACTTGCCTTGCCTGTTGGTAAAAAGTCATTGAATGCCCCTCTGTTGTTCTGAGGTATATGCAATATGAGCATCTTGACAATAGATCTGATCGAATTACTGGTTATGGCATCATGGTTCAGGCTGCTTACCAGCTCCTGGTCATTGAGTGAGCTATTGAATATGTCAAAATTATGCCATTGGTCGGTTGGTATATTCAGGTCAGGGCTGGAAAATTTCAGGTCTATCTCGGCACTGCTGTTATAGCCTGTGACATTACCCTGTACTATAAAGGTAGCATCGTCATATTTGACCTGGACTGAGTTTATAATGGTTTTCTCAGAAGTGCATACTATTTCACCGCTGATCTGCGGCAGCGGTATGACTGTTTCGCTTTCGGGTATCTTGATACGGGCTGAGGCTTCATCGAAGATCACTTTTGCATAATTACCTGACTTCGGGTTATAATAACTCTTTATCAGTAGTTCGCCACGCGGGTTGATCGCATCGTAAAGATCGCGGAACAGGTCAAGATTAGGCGGTAATTTATCACTGGCGAATTCAGCCAGGTCAAATCTGAGGTCGGCTTCCAGGGCTTTGGTATCAGGGTTGTAGGTGCCGGTAACCTTGCAGTCAGGAAGTGAAGTGTTCTCACTGCCTGTCAGAGAAAATAAGATGAGCTGGCGGTTTAAGTCGCTGGCAAACTGACCGGAAAATCGCTGCTGAACCGGACTGGAAATAATACCATCTTTTACTTCGGTGAATTGTACAATGGAACTGCGAATAATAAATGCAGGTGCTTTGCCGCTGCTGTGACTTTTGTTGACGGCAGGTTTCAGCCGGGTAATATTCCAACTGGCATTATCATGGTCATAACTCAGGTTGAGCAGGGCATCATTAGCGACTATCCTGTCGATCTGAAGCTGACGAGTAAGCATACTCCAGAGATTATACTCTAACAGCAGGTCACTGGTCCTGAGTATAAGATATTTCTCTTCATGCGGCATATCGGGCTGATAAACGCTGAGCTGTTTTATCCTGATATCGCTGAGAATATTTATGGACGAATGTTCGATATCAACTTCGCCGCCGGTAATATTGGTCAGGGCATTAATAATGTGGCTATTGAATCGTTCACCTACCAGATTAAAGATCAGCAGTCCGGTTAAGGTTGTAATGAGTAATAAGGTCAGCCCGGCCAATAACTGCTTTCGCTGTCGTCGCTGGGGAGAATGATGACGCGGATGATGTGAACGGATAAGATCGATCAGTAAGATGATCTTGCCCGTCAGGCCATACCAGGCAGCGATAATATTAGAACTTTTTCTATGCTTTTGCTCAGACATAACAAAGAGTGATTATTTGATTATTCAGGGCAATGCTATTAATTAATAGTTTATGCCTTGATGTCAGCAATCAAAGCCGCAATTTACACGACTGGCAGAGCCATCGTCCTGATCGTAAATAATATTATCTACCATGTCACTGTCAACTCGCATTCTTTCGATTTTGAGCGTTTTACCTGTGTGGCTGTCAACAGTAACCAATACCCCGTTAATTCTCAGGTCGCGAGTTGCTATGCTATAAGAGTAGGGCATCTGAGTGAGCAGGCTTTTCACTACCGGCTCAATATTGCGACCTAAAACTGATTCATGCGGACCGGTCATGCCAATATCAGTTATATAGCCGGTGCCGCCCGGAAATATTTCTTCATCTGCCGTTGGAATATGAGTGTGAGTGCCAAAAACCAGAGACACTTTGCCATCCAGGAAACGCCCCATAGCTACTTTCTCGCTGGAGGCTTCAGCGTGCATTTCAACCAAAATTATCTTAATGTGCGAGGGCATTTTAGATAGAATTTTTTCAATGGCAAGAAAAGGATTTTCTCCTGGCATACTCATATACAGTCTGCCCAGCAGGGTAATGACCGCCACATCACAACCTTCCTGTGTGTGGAAAAGAGCCTGACCTTTACCGGCAGCATGGGTAGATAAATTCGCCGGGCGTACTATTGCGTCAGAATTGTTCAGGGTCGGTATGATATCTTTTTTACGATATACATGATCGCCCAGCGTGATAATATTTACACCATATTTGAGCAGCTTATCGTGTATCTGCTGTGTTATGCCTGAGCCGCCGGCAGAATTCTCAGCATTAGCTACTACGCAACTGATGTTATGTTCCTTTACCAGTTGCGGCAGTTTCTCAGCCAGAACCTGACGGCCTGGTCGGCCCACTATATCGCCTATACATAATATCTTTACTTGCATTACTTAATAGTCCAGCTTTCTATTGGGCAGAAAAAAGAAAATTACAGGCAGCAGGTTTTGCTAACCCGCGACCTGTAATTTATAATATCAAAACAAGTTAAAAAATGCCAGAAATAGAGCTTTGTGCTTTACTTAGCAAATTCAACACAACGAACTTCTCTCAGCAGGGTTATTTTTACTTCGCCTGGGTAGGTCAGTTCGTTTTCTACCTGGTTAGCTATATCGCGGGCTATCTTCCAGGCACAACCATCGTCAACCTTTTCCGGGTCAACTATAACGCGTATTTCACGACCAGCCTGAATGGCATAAGAGTGATTCACGCCCTGGAACTTATTAGCGATCTCTTCCAGACTTTCCAGGCGTTTAATGTATCTTTCCAGTGTTTCGCGACGGGCACCCGGCCGGCTGGCACTCATAGCGTCAGCGGCTGCTACCAGCGGAGTATAAGGTGAGGTCGCTGGCACATCGCCATGATGGCCGGCAACAGCGTTAATAACTTCATCACATTCACGGAACTTCTTGAGCAGGTCGGCACCGATCTGAGGATGACCGCCTTCAACTTCATGGTCCAGTGCCTTACCAATATCATGCAGGAAGCCGCAGCGTCTTGCCAGGGTTCCATCAAGCCCCAGCTCCTCGGCCATTGCCTGGGCCAGAAACGCCACTTCGATACTGTGCTTGAGTACATTCTGGCCATAACTTGTCCGGAAGTGCAAACGACCTATATTGGGTAGTAATTTACCGGGCAGACCGTTAATATTTACTTCCATCGCCGCCTGCTTACCCAGTTCCATGAGCTTGTTCTCGATCTCTTTGCCAGTCTCGATAACTATTTCTTCGATACGGGCCGGGTGGATACGACCGTCCATGATCAGTTTTTCCAGACTTATGCGGGCTATTTCACGACGAACCGGGTCAAAGGCAGATACTACAACTACACCT
>JAFGDI010000090.1 GCA_016932145.1 Sedimentisphaerales bacterium | reverse complement strand
GCTCGTTCTGCTGCCTCACCGCTCATATCGCCAGTTGCCACAACAAACATCGTCACCCCGCCATTAACATCCGGCAAGGTAAAACCAGAAGCAGCCAGCAGATCATTTCCGGTAAAACTTACTGCCGGATTACCATTTATGGCATTAGCTTTATAGGCCGGCGTATCCCAGCCGGAAACGAGGCCAACACTGCCATCAACTGTATCACTCACGGCAAGGTCTGGCCAACTGCTCACCACCTCACCATTTCCTGCTGTTATGGAGGCAGCATCAAGATGTATTACAAGACCATCTGTAACAACAAGCTCCTGGCCATGGCATATTGCTGCGAGTAACATTACTAATATAGATATCCTGTTCATTTGTCTCTCCAGTTCTTTGCTATCAGTCTATTTCCAACCAATTCCCTGCTATGTCCTGAAACTCGCCGATCTCTATTTCACCATTGCCGTTGACATCAAGCAACCTAGGTATATCAGCCCGCCAGTTACGCAGCTTTGTAAGCAATTCCATAGCCTTTTCCGGATTATCATATTGTCTCGGGGTAGTTTCGGATATGTCACTGCCCAGTTCAAACAGATCTATTGCACCGGTTGAGAGATTTTCTATAAGTTTCCAGTTACCGCTCCGTATCGAACTCTGACTATTATATGGATAATACCAATATAGTGCATCACGATTAAATGCACTGGCATTACCAGTAAGCAAAGGCATGATCGACACACCGTCAATACGCTGACCGGCCGGCAAAGCCACATTGGCAATTTCGGCAAAAGTTGGGTAATAATCACAACTGATAACCGGTTCATCACATTGGACACCAGACTGCACTCGCTCAGGCCACGAGACTATCATCGGTATCCTTACTCCGCCTTCATAAAGCGAGCCTTTAGCCCCTCTCAATACACCATTATCAGTTACATTACCCGCCCCACCATTATCACCGGTAAATACAATTATAGTGTTATCCAGCAGGTCAAGTTCAGTAAGTTTATCCACGATCATACCAATACCCTGGTCGATAGAAAAAAGCTGTGCTGCCAGATGCGGATTATTGACCGGCGCCTGAGCGCCCTTGCCACTGCCGGGTTTGGCCTCAAAATGACTAACCACATCTGGCTTACCATCCAAAGTGGTATGAACGGCATAATGACTCAAATACAGGAAAAATGGCTTCTCCTTATTACGCTCGATAAAATTGACCGCTTCATAGTTCATACGGTCAACCAGATATTCATCCTGAGGATAGTTCTCATCCAACACAACTCCAGCCTTGGGCAACGCCGGCATGATCCAGTAAGGATGCCAGTAGTCACCATTACCAATATAGGTAGTTGCTCCGGCTATTACCTCTTCAAAACCCTGCTCTTGCGCAGTTATCGGGTCAGGGTCGCCATTAGCAGCATAACAAGACAAATGCCACTTACCAATAATGCCGGTAGAATAGCCCCCCTGCTTTAATTTCTCTGGCAGAGTTGTGTATTGCCTGGGCATGTTCTTGTCAAAATCACGCACATCAAGCCACTTATAAATACCTACTCTGGCTGGATACTGACCTGTCATTAAACTGGCGCGAAAAGGAGAACAAACCGGTGCTGCGGCATAAGCATTGGTGAACCGCATACCCCTTTCCGCCAACCGATCAAGACAAGGTGTTTCGTTGTAAGTGTTGCCGTAACAACCCAGCTCACTCCAGCCCAGGTCATCTGCCAGAATAAAAATAACATTAGGTACAGTAGCACGCAGCGTACTGGCCAGGGCAAAGATCCATACCACTAAACCATAAAGCAACAGAGAACTGGTATTTACACCTTTAATTAACAAGTATAAGAACTTAAGCATACTCTTTTCTTCCTCATGTTATAGCACAATGAAATTTATCTCTACTGAGGTGATCGCACAAATTATTCTCAAACTGATCGATAGACAGACATATATATCTGCCCACCGACCAGTTTGAGAGGAGATGGAAATCATCATTCGTCTAACGATATGATGACTGAAGTTCGATCATATCACTCACTGCAAGTATTAACTGGACATCTCTGACATTCCAGCCAGTCGCCAGCCAACATCGCCAGATCTGCTACATTAACTATACAGTCATTGTTCAAATCCATTTCCGGCCTGGTATAACAGCCAAACTTACCGCTTGCTATATTATACTCATCTGATAACTGCTCAAAGGTAAGCGGATAATTCCAAACCTTTACATCGTCTATCAGACCAGCATATGGCTTATCACCATTTCGATTGGTACCGATCTGGAATTGGCCAAATTCATTGTGAAGCGAATTTGCCTGACCAATATTATCACCTGCCATGTTCTGATAACAGATCACATTTCCGGCAGCATCACAGGTAACAGCCAGATAAACCCACTCATCGGGTACTATCTGACCTAATGCAACCGTAACATTATTATCAAAATATCTATAGTTGCCATTACCAAGTTCTATCTGGAAATCAAGACTGCCGGGACCATTGTTATTGAATAAGCTGGTATTAATAGCCTGATCAACAATACTTGTTTTCGCCCACATCGTTAATGTATAACCGCTATAGAATATTGCAGGCTCTGCCGTTGCCGGGTCATTATCTACATCGCGATCCAGAGGTATGGTCAGGCGATTATAATTACCATCAACATCAACTGCAAACAATGCTGAGTAACCACCAGCCAGTAACGGAGTATCAGCCGCGAGAGTAGGTTTACTAACCAGCAATCCCTGAGCTGTAGTCAACCCTGTCTCATCAACCGGGTTATTACCGTTGCCAGAAACATCAGAAAGATCTGCGGTTTCCATGTCAAGGTGAAGCACCATTCTCTTAATTGTCAGATATGCAGGTGCAGATGCGTTTGAACCGCCGCTATTGGTAGCCAGGCAGTAATAATAGCGTGAAGCTGACTCATTCGGCACTACCGTCAGGGTCGTACTTTCAGCCCCGGCAATTAACTCATCATCGCCACTGGTAGCATTGCTCTTGTCCAGCGAACTATACCATTGATAGCTGATAGCTGATATGCTACTGAACTCAACATTGAAGCTCACAGGACCATCACCAGAAAACGCTTCTGCGTTTGCCGGGTTTGCCACTACTACCGGAATACTCGGCAGGGTTGTAAATTTCCAGTCAGGACCAACAATAGTGTTGGGGTCTGATGGCAATGTGCCGTTAATACTCTGATCTACACGCCAGCTATAGACCTGATCAAAATCTAAAGACAGAGTAACTGATGCCGATGCCACCGGTGGCGAACCTGCTTCAATCTTCATTGGTGTTACATTGCCATAATTTGGATCACCCTGGCATATATAAAGATAATAACCTGTAATATCATTATTTACCACAGAGGTATTATAAGGGTCCAGACCGGCATTCCACGAAAGGGTAACATCTACACCGCTGCCAGCTACATCGCCCTGATACTCCGGTGAATTATTTTCAGGCATAGGTGACCAGGCAGTTGTTTTATAATACTTGACATACAATTCATCCATTACCTGCTGCATCTGGACCTGAGTAAGCTGGCTATTATACACCAGTATTTCTGCTACATCGCCAGAATACATATCTGAGGTCATATATGCCCCGTTAGTGCCTCTGCATGTACCTACTGACAGCTCATTATCGTTTGCCAGTAAATTGAATATATTATTAGGATTGACACTATTATTGAATGTCTCTTTATTCAGATCGTTAACATAGTAGCCCAGAGAACCATAATTCCCACCTTGAGCTATCTGCATAGCTATAATATTAAATCCACTAGTCATCGGATTATTAGCCGCTACCAGTGATTTTCCATTATTAAACCTGCCGCCTGAACCAGCGTCAGCACCGCTTACTGTAGTTGAAAGGTCAACACCCAGAACTGAACCGGCTGTTCCTGCTACCTGACCTATCTGCAATATACGCTCGCCGGTCTCACTTGTCGTATCTCCTGTAGCAACCATAAAAACCGTCAGTCCTTTTGAAACATCGGGCATGGTAAATGGCAGAGTATTAAGACAAGTTGAAGCACCAAACCGTACTACCGGCCTGCTATTGAATCCATTGCGGTAATATTTCGGCATAGTCCAGCCTGAAACAGAATTCAATGTGCCATTTACACTATCGGCCTGAGCCTGATCTGACCAGGTAGCAACCTCATCACCATCGATAAGACCGCTCAACTTACCCGCGTCCAGATGTATGATCAGACCTTCAGTTACTGCCTGGGCAGATGCCAGAGATGACAATGATAACAATACCAATAAAAACAACTTCTTCACGATACAGTCCTCCCTAAAAACTAACTATTAAAATTCCAATAACAGCTCTGGCCTTCTCCATAATAGTACAGACTTAACCTGCTGTTATTCCTATATAAAATTCGATTCTCTACTCTAATATCAATTCCGGCTCGCCCAGAATACACCAGTCATATTCTGTAGCATCATCAGTATCGACAACAACTATTGTCAAATAATCATCTTCAGGTTCAAGCGATATCGACACGGGCTCTGGCTCATTGCTCAGAGAAAATCTATTAATGTACCGACATTCATTATTAACCAATATGCAAAGGTCAAACTCTACTGTACGCTTATTCTTCTTAAGATGATTATATACCTGGTCTGATATGCCACATGTGGCCCCAAATCCTGACACAATAGCCTTTGGATATGAACTGCGTATATGGTTCAGGTCAAAGGTAATGCCGCAATTAGAATGCATATATATTGCCGGACTCTCTTTTGTACCGTAAAACCTGCCCGACAGACTAAGATCCAGCATATAGAAATCAGCTCCATTCCTGAAGCGAACCGGATACTTCAGGCGATCATTCACCGCCGGGCCATTGGTTATTGCCATACGAATATCACCCTGGGTATGAGAAAATTCATCGTATGTCTGACCTTGTGAATTAATTACAACCTGGCCAATACTGCCATCCGGCACAAAAACACCATCTATATATTTACTGCCCGCTACCGGAGTATATTTACACTCTATACGCGGAAAATTTAATATAGTAGGATTTAATACATATTCACCCGTACGCAGATCATATCCGCTGCCGACCCTGCCTGTTCCCAGACCATTACCACCACCGACAATATCGGCCAGGTCCAGACTGCTCTGGCCACGCCAGACAAGACCCAACTCAGAATCGATCACACGAGCAAAACCCTCACCTTTATATGGTATCGCTTCTACACTGGCTGCCTGAGTATTATAACTTATAGCCATACTCTCACGCACTGTCTTACTTATAACCTTACCGGCTGGCCCGGCATAAAACTGCACTTTGCCATTTACCACATGCAGTTCCGACCGGCCCTCCCTGTCAACCTCAACACCAAATTCTGTGCCCAGGTCAACAAATCTTGTATCTTGACTATAGATCGTGAAACCGTAGCCAGTTTCTGAAACGCTGCTAAATATTCTGCCGTATTCAAGATATACACCGGCACGATCTATCTCAAATTCGGCCGGACCTTCGATCAGAATATCAACGCCCTGATCATATTTGATCTTTAATATACCATTCCTTAATATATACGGCGGCTGACCAGTGTATATTCTATCATTATTATTCAACTCTCTTGATTGACTGTCCCATACTATATCGATCTGATCTGATACCGTTGCCACCGCCACTGTGTACCGGGCTGGAAACATGTTAGCATAAACAATGAACAGGAACATCAAAATCGCAGCAAGCGATACCAGACGAGTATATACCTTGTGCAGTTTATTCAGACTGGTACCTGATCTGACTTTCTCCGGAACCGACACCGCTGTAAGATTATCTTCTGCCACTTCAACCGAAGGGGCAATGTTTTCCTCTTCACTAAGAGCATGTAATACATCACAATATGTATCATCAATTACATCTGCACTATCTGCGTGTTCTGTCTTCTGCAAGATCAGCATTATATCTGATGTCCCCGAAAACTGCTCTTTCAAACATAACATCTTCATATTCAGCTTTATACATTCCGAATAGATTGCTATTGCTTCTTCATCATTACGAACTATTGTTTCAAGTTCCCGGCATTCTTCCTCAGTTATCAAACCTTCAACTGACTTGAAAACCAGCTCATGTATTCGGATCTCTTTTTTACTGGCCATGACCACCACCCTGCACTGTCAGCTTTTCTTCTATACATCTTCTGAGCATAAAATGAACTCTCGACATATATTTTGACAAGGTATTTGGTGTCAGCCCCAACTGACCGGCTATTTCTTTAACCTTCAATCGCTTTATGTATCTTAACCGTATCAATTGCTTACTCTTATCTTCCAATCGTTCGATACATCCCTGCAAGGCCTGACTATATTGACTATCGTTGACTTTAGGCTCTTCTGCTGCCAGAGCCTCTATTACCTCGGCATCGAATTGAACTATTGTCCGAACTCTACTTTTTTTTATATAGTCCAGCACTTTGTTCTTGGCGATCTGTCTGGCCCAGGCCATAAAACTGCTATCAACTTCAAAAGTATCGAACT
>JAFGDI010000001.1 GCA_016932145.1 Sedimentisphaerales bacterium | reverse complement strand
GATGAGTCAACGGTTACTTTTTTACCTTCTTGCCAATTTTCTCCAATTTATCTCAAATCGGTAACGAATCGGTAACATTTACCCTTTATATTTATAACAGATGTGCTATATTACCAGATACTTACCGGCAGGTTGGTATCTGGCCTGGAACTACCGGAGTGGCTTTGGGTAGTTATCAGCTGTTATTAAGGAGTAAAAAATGGTTACGAATCGTATTTTTGGTCTGTTGGCGAATATATTCATATCTGGAGTTATATCCTGTGCCATACTGGCCCAGAATGCCGCTCAGGCGGCTGATAATGCCGTTTCGGTCGAATTACTCATGCAAAAGGCCTATTATGCCCAGCGGAGCGAAGGTGATATGGAAAAGGCCATTGATCTTTACTCGCAGGTAATAGCCCAGAACGCCGCCGACCGCCAATATGCCGGGCAGGCCTGTTTTGAACTTGGGCAATGCTACCAGACCACCGGCGATAATGCCAAAGCCGTCGAGTATTTCCGTAAGGTGGTTACCGATTATAAAGATGTAGAGAAATGGCAGGCCAAGGCAGCGGCAAAGCTCACCGAGCTGGGTGTTGAAGCTGTGTCAGATAGTGATAGTTCGACACTACAGCATCAGGTAAATCAGACTGATTCTCCTAAAACCGAGAATTTAGTATTAAAACATGATGACGATACTCCTGCAGAAAAATACAGTATCGCAGGTTCTTGTCAGATAGTTCGTTTCAACACCGAAACCACAAAACTTCTGCTTGATGAAGTAAGAATATTTGGCTCCCGCTATGGTGAAGCCAAAGCACCTAACGAAGATTTTACCGTCTATATTTGCGATGAAAAGTTCAAGCCGATTAAAGAGATGAACTTCCCATATAGCAAATTCTCGCGTCGTGGTGCGGCAAAATGGTATTCGCTTAAGTTTGCCCCAATTGAAGTTAGTGGCGTGTTTTATGTGGCGGTTGATTTTAATGCTGAAAGCACTAAGGGTGTGTATGTTTATTATGACAAAGAGCCAAGCGGTTATTCTTTTACAGGTAGTCCAAATGTTAAGCCAGAAGGTTTTGACAAAGGCGACTGGATGGTAAGAGCCAGTGGTAAAGTTGTCAAGCAAACTACTCAAGATGCTGTGCTGTCTGCCCCGCACTTACTGCCAGCTCCCTGGTCTGACGGCGATTCGTTCAAGCTGGATATTAAGCTCAAAACCGGGGTTTCTATTGGTTCTCTGACATATTCGTTTACAACTGTCGAAAAGTCTGGCAGGCAATGCTGGCAGATAGCTGGCGAGCAGGTTACGGATGTCGGGACAGGTAAAACCCGGCAAGATACGCTGGTTGTCGCTGATAAGGAAACTTATCGACCGGTTTATGGCTCAACGGAAAATACCCTGGGTTCGTTTGCCGCTGATTATTCAGAAAAGAGCGTTGCGCTCAAGGTGAAAGATGGAACTTCTCAAAATATCGCTGTTGATGGTGTGGTATATGACAATGAGCAGGTTCTCTGTATGCTGCGTATGCTGCCGCTGGCAGATAATTATGCCTGTAAGTTCAATATTTTCCCGGTTCTCAGCGGTCAGGTACTCGAATGTCAGATCAAGGTAATTGCTACAGAAACCGTCAATGTCCCGGCTGGCAAATACCCATGTTACAAGGTCGCTTTGTCGTGCTGGAGTAATGGAGCCAAAGCCTTGGAACATTATATCTGGGTGAGCAGTGACGATAAACGCAATATCGTCAAGTATGATGCCGGGGCGGCAGAAATGGTGTTGACTCAGATAAATGGCCAGGCTTCCGCAGTGGTTGCTGGCGGCCCGGGGGCTTCTGTGGTTGCCGCAGTTGTTAGTCGTGAGGATAAAAAAGCGGCTCAGGCTCTGGCAGCCGCTGCCTGGAAGCTCTGGGGGCAGCAGAATTTGGCTGAGGCTCAGGAGAAGTTTACTCAGGCGACGGTCAAAGACCCCTCGAATGATAATGCCTTTCAGGGTCTGGGCTGGGCCTTGTTTAACCAGGGTAAAAATATTGAGGCTGCCGAAGCATTTACAAAGTGTATTGCTCTGAATCCAAAGAATTCCGCGGCCTTTAATGGTTTGGGCTATATAGCCAGGGCCGGAGGCGATATGGATAAGGCGGTTGATAACTGGAAAAAAGCAGTAGAGGCCTTCCCGGGTGCTACCGCTTCGCTGTCAGGTCTGGTAGATTATTATACCGAAAATGGCGATGATGAGCAGGTGGTTAAATATCTCAAATTGTGGTATAAAGCCGAGCCGAATAATACTGAGGTTGCTGAAAAACTCAAAGCCGCTCAGGGGAAGGATAGTGCTCAGGGTAAAGGAGTGCAGGTTATTTCGACTAATCCGGAAGTATATTCCGGCAGCGTCCCGGCTACGCTGGAAGCCATCGAAGTTACCTTTAATGCTACTATGAAAAACGGTGGCTGGTCGTGGACTGGTGGGGGCGATACTTATCCAGAGTCTGCGGGTAGTATAAGCTATGACAGTAAACGCCGTACCTGCCGGATGCCGGTAAGGCTTCAGCCCGGCAAGGTTTATTGGGTTGGTATTAACTCGCCCTCTCACAAGAATTTCAAGAGCGCCAAGGGCGAACCGGCCCAGCGATATGTAATACTCTTTGCCACAGCCGCCGCCGATGGCTCGCCAACCGATATTCCGCAGGATATGCTCGAAAGTGCCAGAGCGATAAACGAAAGCAAATAGTTAAGGGCTGATAATTGTTTATCAAGGTAATTTGCGAATAAGGATTGTTATTATGAAATTTAATCAACAATATCAGATCAAGGTTTCATCTGATTTACTTATCGGACGGCTGGCGAATGATTTGTCGCTACAGGGCTACCGTATAGAGGATAAAACCGATGACCGGCTGGAAGTGGTTCAGGTCTCGGCCCCGACGAATAACCGAAGTGGTCTGCTGGGGGCTGTGTCGCAGCTCTCAGCGACTGCGAAGGATAATACACTCTATGTGGAGGCTCGACTTACTGGCTATAAGAAGCTCTTTATTACACTAAGTTTAATGATGGTGATAATGTTCCTGGGCTTTTTGATAACATTCGGTTTTATGCTGCGGCCAGAAGGCAAAACTCTGTGGCAGGCGATAATGCCAGTGGTTCTGCCTTTTGCTCCCTGGCCGATATTCTTCCCGCTGATGTATCGGGCGGCGGTAAGCCAGTCAGCTAAGCAGCTCGATGTTCAGCTGCGGAATATGTGTGAGTTTGAATAGGATTGATAAAATATAAGGAAATGGTTGAAAGGTTGAAAGCAGAAAGGGGCGGATTCGCCTGCGGCTAGGTGGTTTAAGTTTAATCAGCATCGCCGAAGGCGATAGCTTCCCTTACAACCTTTCAATCCTTAAAACCTGATTTAGATTTGAGTAAACCGGCCCTGAATGAAAGGATAATACCATGGAAGACATAATAAGTTATATAATTGGCTTTGCTACTTTCTTTTTTGTAGGTTTGCTTTTTATTGCTCTGGCGTTGCCGCTGGTTTTGAAGAAAGTACCGCCAAATGTATGGTATGGCTGGCGAACGCCGGGCGCATATGAAAGTGACGATATCTGGTATGCGATAAATAGCTATACCGGCCGTGATTTTCTGGTACAGGGGATCATAATCATTATCTTTAATGCCATTATGCTGGTGCCGTTTCTGATGAATATTACGATCAATATGTATTTCCTGCCGGGCAATGTTCTGATATTGACAGGAGGAACTCTGCTGGTATTAAGCAGAGGTTTCATGTACTTAGCGAAAATAAAGCAAAAGGGAAAGGAAGGAAGTCTGTGAGGAAGAAAGCAAGTATGGGAAGATACTTTCCTTTACAAGCTAACTTGCTTACTTTCTTTCAACCTTCTTAAATCAATGACTAACGAAAAACGACAATGGACTCTCATCTTTTCTCTGCTGGCTGGCATTGTTATCCTGCCGGCTGGGGCCATGCTCTGGTTTGTCAGCCGGGCGGCGGTTAATGAGCAGATGGCTATTAAGCAGCGGCTCATCGATAAATATTCGCCTGCGGTTAAAGATGAGTTCTTCGTTAAGCTGCCCGCTGATATGTTCAGGCTTATGGAGCAGGCAGTCGCACTGTTAGTATCTGTCAGAGACAGTGGTAAGTTTGTAACTGCCGCTACTCTGGAACAGTCTGGTCTGCCGCTGGCGGCGATAATCCCGGCTAATCGCAGTGGCTATCTGCTGGATGGGTCTGGCAGAAGTTTCTGGCCGCCAGAGGATAAGACACAAGACGCACCTGATACACAAGCTGCTGATATTGCTGATAATCCCATATTTAAACAGGCCAGACAGTTGGAATTCGTGCAAAAAGACTATGCCGCCGCCCAGAGCGAATATAGCAAGCTCTCTGAGCTGGATGATGCTCTGCGACATGCTGCGGTAATTGGTAAGGTTCGCTGCCTGCGAAAAGCAGGGCAGTTAGCTCAGGCAATAGATATTTGCAGCAAAGAAATAAGTCATCTGGCAACTGAGCCGGGCAGTATGCAGGACTTATGGCAGATGAAATTGCTGCTGGCAGAGATGTATGCTCAGGCCGGGCGGTCAGAACTTACGGGTGCTATCAATGATCTGCTGACAATAGCCTCCGAACCGGTTGATCATTCGCTGAAAGTGTTTGTGCTTGAAAAAGCAGTTGATATTGCTCAACAGTCTGTAAATAAAGAGTCTATATCGACTATTGAGGCTGAGCTGGACTATGCCCGGCTGCTTCTGGACTTCCAGGAAAAGTATTTGCCGTCCGTACCATCAACAGAGGTCAGGCGTCTTACCGGCTTTGCCGGCGATGATTATTTTGGTTTTTTTGCTACGGGCAAAGATGCCAATAGCTGTTACTGCCTGATCTCGGCGAAGCAATTAACTGATTATCTCCAGGCCAGGGCGGTGAAATGCTCCGATGAGATGGTATTTGCAAATGTGTACGGGGTTGATTTGAGTATCGGCGAAGAAGTAAAGCCATATTCTGATTCGCTGGGGCGGATGCGTGTGCCGGAAATGATATTTAGTTTGCCATTAAGCCTGCCTTTTGACAAGAATTTTACGCTCTATCTGGCCTTTCGGCCCGGCATATTTGCCTCTGCGGCACTACTCTATCAGCAGACATATCTCTGGTGGGCGGCCCTGATCCTGCTGGCAGTTATGGGTGGTGGACTGCTCGCCGGGCGGATATTGCTGGGGCAGATGCGGGTCAATCGCCTGAAAAACGACTTTATTGCCACTGTCACCCATGAGCTAAAGACACCGCTGGCCTCGACCCGAATGCTGATTGACACCTTGCGAGAGGGCAGGTACTCTGATCAGACGACTCTGAAGGATTATCTGGAAATAATAAGTGGCGAAAATCAGCGGCTAACCAGTCTTATAGACAACTTTTTATCGTTCAGTCGCATGGAAAGGGGTAAAAATGTCTTTGACTGCCAGGAAATCAGTGTTAATGAGCTGATCACTGAGACACAAAGGGCTTTTAATCATAAAAGTGAAAAAAATCTGATTTTATCTGTAACTTTTTGCTCGCCAGATGCGACTATATATGCAGATAAGCAGGCCATGTTGACGGTTCTGCTCAATCTGTTGAATAATGCGTATAAATACAGTTCTGATCTCCCTAAAGAAATTGGGCTCAGGGGCGAGCATAAGGCCGGGATCGTGCGTCTTGTTGTTAAAGATAACGGTGTCGGCCTTACCCTGGCTCAAAAACGCCGGGTGTTTGACCGCTTCTGGCGGGCAGATAACTCGCTGACCCGGCAGACCGAAGGAACAGGGTTGGGGCTGGCAATAGTGAAATATATACTTGATGCCCATGGCTTTGCCATTAAGATAGATAGCAAGCCCGGCATAGGCAGCGAGTTCACCGTAGAGACGCATGATTATGCGTCTCAGAATCGCAAACCCGGCTGAAATCGCAAGCCCGGCAATAACATGGTGTATTAAGTCTCAGAACATAGTTTGGAATGAAATAATTAGACGCATGATTATGCGTCTCTATGATTGATAATTGCCGGGGTGGCTGGTTTTTAGTATAATAACTGTGATTAAAAAGGAAGTGTGTTTTATGAAGACCGTATTATTGATACTTTTGTCTGTGGTAATATTAACTACTACCGGTTGTATTATGATAAGCTGAATTAAGGATAAATTTATGAAAAGCGTATTGATAGGCCTGAGCATGGCTTTTATGCTCATGCTGGGTGGTTGTTTAATTATTGGCAGTGGTGGCTGCAACTGCGACGGTGGCGGTCAGGAAAAGGCTTATGCTGATTTCAATGGCGAGCAGGCATGTAGTGCCAGTAAGACACTTCGCTGCCGCACTGAGTTTGGCAGTATAACCGTTAATGCCGGTAGCGAAGAGAAGGCTGTGGTTTCAGCTCATTATTTCGCTGCCGCTAAAGAAAAGGCCCGGGCCGAAGAACTGCTCCTGACTACTTCGGTTAAGTTTGAAGTTACTGACAGTGAGATAATTGTCGAGCTGCTCTGCCCGGATAAAAAGAATAATGAATCCTGCGGCGCGGATATAACCGTTACCGTACCGGCGTCAACTCAAACCGAGCTGGATAGTTCTTACGGGGCGATAAAGGTAACTGGTCTTCAGGGCGATTGCCGGGCCGATACCAGCTTTGCCAATATTGAAGCTGAGAATATCACGGGCGAACTTGATCTTTCCACCAGTTACGGCGATGTCAAGGTTGTCGGTTGCATGAGCGGTCTGATGAAGCTCAATACCAGCTTCAAAGGCATCGAGGTGCGTGATTCAAAGGGCGAGGTGCAGGCTGATACCAGCTATGGCAAGATCGAGCTGGTGAATAATACTCTGGCCAAAGTCAGGCTCAATACTTCGTTTGGCCCTATTGAGTTTGATGGCAGTGCCGCTGGCGCTAATCTGGCCGGTGAATTCCGTACCAGCTATGGCAAAGTAACACTTATCGGCATGGACAAATTCGCCGGTAAGATCAAAATGTCAACCAGCTACGGCGAAGTTAAAAGTGAACTGCCCATTACCGTAACAGGCAGTATCAGCCAGGATAAGCTCTCCGGCACCATCGGGTCAGGCTCCGGCGATATTACCGTTGAAAATTCCTTTGGTGATATTGTGATAAAGTGACTAAGTAGGTCAACCATCCTGATTGACCCCTAAGTTGCCAGTGAAGCTGGCAAAAGAGTCTCGTATTGACTGTCAGTACCGTTTGTAAGAAAAGCTAATAGTCGTTTCGACTTCGTCGAACTCAGGGAACAACCAGGATGGTTGTCCTACTTATGTGTGAACCGATACGAAATTAGGTTTTATCGAAGAAAGCCGAAAAGTCAGAGAGTTAAAGCATGACACCAATGAATATTATGATGAAATCGGCATGTATATGATGGTTTGAGGAGATGTTATGACTGATGTATTATTGGATGGTATAAAAGATGTATTGCCTTTGACTTCGCGGCGGGAGCTGGTGAGCAGGTGGTTTAAATTGCAGCGGGAGTTGCAGAGGGGTATTTGTCAGACGCTCAGAGAAAGCCATGGTAATTGGCGATATGTAATTTCTATCGATAAAGACCGTGAATTATTTGAGCTTATCCAGAGCCTCAGAAAAATAAAAGACTTTTTCGAGTATGTGCCGCTGGAGCATGACCAGACGAGTATAACCCTTGATGCGGCAAAATATGCTATGCTCAGTGATTTTATCGATCAGGAAATAGCGTGGCATAATACCGTTATCTCTTCGATCGCTATTGAGAATCAAAGTGGGCTAAGCAGTGCAATTGAAAGTTGTCGAAACTGGATAGTTGTTCTGTTTATTATCTGTCTGGTATATATGCTCTTTAAGTATATAATGTAAGGAAGTTAAGTTATGGCACTGATAAAATGCAAAGAATGTAATGAAGCAGTATCGGATAAAGCTCATACCTGTCCGCATTGCGGGGTAGTTGTGAATTATGCTGAATCTGAGCTGCGAAAATGTCTGATCGGGCTATTGAAGCGGGCACGAATAATTAGTATGGTGTTAGCGTTGATCTGTATTTTATGTTTTAACCTCCGTATGCCTATTCTGTGGTTGTGTTATTTGGCAGTATCTGTTGTGTGTATCTTTATTTTAAGTATGAGGATATCAAAACTCAAAGAACCTAGAGATGATGTCTGGTGATATATAGAGAAAGGAAGATTGTCATAAACCATATAACCCTCTGCGTCTCACCGTCTCTGCGAGAAAATATAATCTATTTATTTAAACGCAAAGGTGCGAAGGCGCAAAGATACTGTATCTCGGGCCAGCTTTGGTCCATTAATTTATTTTGCTGGTATATATTCGGTCGGCCTAGGCGGCTCGTGAACAGTGCAATATTATTTGCTCTGTAATACTATCCAATAAAATATTGTTTTTCTGCTCAATTATTTTTCATAGAATTTATAACTGTCAGCGAAATATGGAATAATAACTTAATAGCGATCAGATTAAGATTTCAACCACGAATTGACACGAATAAGAAAATGCAAAGAACGACACATCAGACAACTTCCGCCCTAACGCCCCATATTATTCGTGTCCCGACATGTCGGGATTCGTGTTCATTCGTGGTTCTGTATTTTTTTAATGATGATAATTCGGTTGCGGCTCGACCGCCTCTGTGTAAACCCTGAATTTTTCCGAAGGAAAAAATGGAAACCATCCTGATAATCGAAGACGATTTTGCCCTTATGCGTGGTCTGGCGGATAATTGCCGGTTCGCCGGGTATAATGTCGAAACGGCCACTGACGGCGAAAGTGGGCTTAAGGCGGCTCTCGACCTGCGTCCGGACCTCATCTTATTGGATATCATGCTGCCCAAGGTCAACGGCTATGAGATATGCCGGTTAGTCCGCAAAGAAAAGCTCGATATGCCCATTATCATGCTCACGGCCAAGGGCGAAGAATCCGATATTATCCTGGGCCTGAATCTGGGAGCTGATGATTATGTTACTAAACCCTTCAGTATCAAGCAGCTGCTGGCCCGCATAGATGCCTTCTTACGCCGCCGCCGCATAGCCGAGCCGCAAAGCTATGAATTCTGCGGCTATACCCTCGATACCGTCTCCTGTAAGCTATCTAAGGACGGGCAGACCATAGAGCTCTCGCCCAAAGAATATCGTCTGCTGGAATATTTCGTTAAACGCCGTGGCCGGGCCTTAACCAGAGACCAGATACTAAACGCCGTCTGGGGTTATAACGCTCTTGCCGGTCATCGCAGTGTCGATCGCTTTGTCACGACTCTACGCGGCAAAATAGAATCCAACCCGCATCAACCAACATATATTCATACCCTTCGTGAAATAGGATATATGTTTGAGCCTCAGTAGGGCGAAAGTGTGATATTTGGTTATTTACCCGCCAGTACTTAGTTAGATTTATTGTAAGTGTTATCAGTGGGGGCTGCTTATAATTTGATTTAATTATTGCCTTTGTAGTAGTCCTCCTATAAAATCGATTCGATTTGCTGGCGGGATGCTGGCGTTAACTTTAAGAAATATGATTTTACAGGAAGATAAATGAAGCATAACTCCTTTTTAGTAAAAGTATTAACGATTTTGATTGTTTTTAGTTCCGCAGTCTTAGCAGATTTTGGCACTTTTGTTAACCCTATCTATGAGGGTGCTGACCCATTTGTGGTTAAGCATACCGATGGCTATTATTATTTCTGTCAGTCAGAAGGTGATAAGGGCATTGCGATCTGGAAATCAGATAAACTCACAGACAAGGGCATAAAGCGTGTAGTCTGGAAATCACCTGATGTTGGCTGGAACTCAGATGAGGTCTGGGCACCTGAAATACATTATTTACAGGGCCGCTGGTATATTTACTATGCCGCCGATAGTGGCCATAATCGTTACCATCGGGTAGGTGTCTTGCAGAGTAAGACCCAGGATGCTCAGGGCGAATATAATGATATGGGTATGGTTTATACTGGCGATGAATATGCGACCCAGACTAATAATCGCTGGGGAATTGATGCTACCCCGTTGGAAATGAATGGCAAGTTATATCTGATCTGGTCTGGCTGGAATGGCTATGATGATGATATTCAGTCTTTATACATAGCGGAAATGAGCAATCCCTGGACCGTGATAACTAATCGGGTAAAGATAACCGATAATGACACCTATGCCTGGGAACGGGTTTCAAATAATCCAGATAATAAGGGGCTTAACGAAGGGGCTCAGATATTGCGTAAGGGTGACAAGATATTTGTTATTTATTCCTGTAGCGGTTCGTGGGAGCCAACCTATAAATTGGGTCAGTTATCGATCAGGGAAGGGCTTGACCCGATGAACCCCAAAAACTGGATAAAAAAGAGCAAGCCGGTATGTCAGGGCACAGATAAAGTTCTGGGTGTGGGGCATTGTTCTTTCACTAAATCGCCTGATGATACAGAAGATTGGATGGTCTATCATTCCAAGATATCCCGTTCGACTGGCTGGCAAAGAAATGTGCGAATTGAGAAATTTACCTGGAATGAAGATGGTGAGCCTGTTTTTCCGGTTCCCAGTGAAGCTGGAACTATATTGGCCAGACCTTCAGGTGAGAAGCTGCCGGTAGCTGGCGGCGATTTCTCTGATAGCTTTGATAATGGCCTTTGGGATAACTGGTGCTATTATGGCTATAATCGCTTTATTGATGTAAGAGATAATGCTCTGGTTCTGGGTACTATTCCCAGTTGGGGCATTGCTAATAACTATCGCAGTGCAGAGAAGGCGGTTGTGCGTGACCGTATCTGGAGCGATTTCGTCATGGAGAGCAAGGTTCGTGTAGTCAGCGGCAATCGTGATGCCGGTCTTATTTTCCGGGTTAATCATCCGGCGGTTGGCGTTGATGCCATGAAGGGTTATTTCGCCGGTATTGTACCGGCAACTGGTCGTGCTATTGCCGGCAAGATGGACGGTAGGGGCTGGATGCAGTTGGCCGCTACCGATTTTGAATCTAAGGTAGGTCAGGATTATCGCCTGAAAATTGTGGCTGCTGGTGAGAAATACCAATTCCTCATTGATGATGTAGTTATTTTTGAATTCAATGATTCGAGCTATTCTACCGGTTACGCCGGCGTAAGAGTGCTTGATACCGAAGTCAGTTTTGATGACATTACAATAAAAGCGAGCGAATAATAGTGTCTCGTCCGAATAATTGCCCGCTTTGCCTGCGTGGCGGTCATATCTCAGATATGTCCGCCACCGGGGAGCGGCATTTTTATTTTTGTGGTAATTGTTATCTGATCTTTGCTGATCCGGAAGATTATCTGCCACTTACAGAGCAGAAGAATGTTTATGATCAGCATGAAAATCATATTGCTGATGATGGCTATGTCGCCTTTCTGGAGAGGTTGCTGGGCCCAATGTCGCAATATCTGCAAAAGGGAATGTCAGGTCTGGATTTTGGTTGTGGTCCTGGTCCGGTTATATCTCAACTTTTAGAGCGTAAGGGTATCTTATGTGATAATTATGACCCGATATATTACGATTGCGTTCTGGCAGGCCCATATGACTTCATTACCGCTACAGAGTGTTTTGAACATTTTACCCGTCCGGCAGCCGAAATTGCCCGTATCAGTCAATTGATCCCGACTGGTGGTATATTAGGTATTATGACTGAGCTATGGCAAACGCCGGAGCAGTTCAGAAGCTGGTATTATCTCAAAGATCCGACGCATATTGTCTTTTATCATAAGCAGACAATCGAGTATATAGTCGGGCATTTCTGTCTGGAATTACTCTGGACTGATGCTAAACGAGTGGTGATATTAAGAAAGAAGTAACCGTTC
>JAFGDI010000089.1 GCA_016932145.1 Sedimentisphaerales bacterium | reverse complement strand
ATTTAAATAAGTTGTGAGCGAAGCGAACTCATTAGCTTGTTTCTTATTTCTTATTACTGTAATCGTGTGAACGGTTACGATTTATTTAACCACCGCTTACCCGCCCTGAAAGGTTCATACTTTCAGGGCAGTTATTATGCTGCGGGTTTTGCTGTTAGTCAGCCTGGGACTATTATTCTGGGCGATAACCTATTGTTATTCAGCGGCCTGAACGCCTGCCTCTGCTGAATTAGCTATATTTACCTGACTTCTGGTCGATCTGCTGCGTCTGGGTTTGGTATCACCAGATGCCTGCACCTGGCTGACTGGCTCATTTGAGGCAGAGGGGGCACTTGTGGTATTGCCCGGCGTTTTAGGGTTTTTGCGGACGGGCTTTCTGAAACGCCCTTTTTCCGCACTGCCATCGGCTGGATGTCTTTTGGCCGGTCTTTTAATATCAGGCTCCTGGCCATCCCAGATCGGGCTGATATTGTTATGTTTGATCAGATGGCGGAATTTATTGAAATCTATATTAGAGACAAAGGTCATTGCCAGACCTTTGCGGCCCATACGACCGGTTCGACCGGTACGATGGGTATAGCTTTCAATATTGCGGGGAAACTCAAAATTAATTACATGGGTCACATGGCTGAAATCCAGGCCGCGACCGGCAACATCGGTTGCCACCATGTATTTTATCTCTTTGCGCTTGAACCGGTTAAAGATCGATGTACGCCTGTTCTGCTCCAGACCGCCATGGATAAACTCAACTGAGTCGAAATCTTTCATCAGATGCTTAAAGAGCTTTTCGCCGCCATGACGAGAATTGGAAAAGATGATCGCCTGACTTATCTCTTGTGATCTGATGTATTTCACCAGCTCATGATAGTGTTCGTGTGTGTTTTTCAGCCAGCTGAAGCTGTGTACCAGACTGCTTGGTGCTGAATTGGTACTGTTCAGGTCGATCATGACCGGGTCTTTAAGATATTTCTCAGTCAGATGCATGACCTCTCTGGGCATTGTCGCTGAAAAGAACAAGGTCTGATGCTCTTGTATCATGCACGACATGATAAAGTCAACATCGTCGATGAAGCCCATTTTGAGCATTTCATCGGCTTCGTCCAGTACGACAGTTCGTACATCTTTGAGCGTCAGGTCAGTATTGTACAGCATGTCGATAAGCCGTCCGGGGGTGGCTACCAATATATGCACGCCATGGGCCAGTTTTGACTTCTGAATACTCATATCTGAGCCGCCGAAGATGGCAAACGGTGCTATGGGCAGGTCGGTTGACACCCGGTCTATTTCATCTACATATTGCAGAGCCAGCTCGCGGGTCGGCACTAATATGAGTACCTGTATGGTATTTTGCGAGTAATCTATCTTCTGGACCAGCGGTATGCCGCAGGCACTGGTCTTGCCTGACCCCGTCTCGGCTTTGGCCAGCAGGTCGCGACCTTCACTTATCGGGGCAAATGTCTGCTCCTGTACCGGGGTTAGTTCTGTGTATTCCATCTTGGCCAGTGCCGAAAGTAATCCCGGATTAAGGCCTAATTCATCAAATCTTGTCATAATGTCTTTCTGTCAGGCTCATCTCTTATGGCCTGGTTCGCTTGCCCTGTTTACAGGTGTAGAATTCAGGATCGGATAATTATCTGCTACCAGATCCCGGATTCTAATCCTGTAAACAGTAATTGTTAGTAACCGTTCACGCAATAAGTAGCACAAGCGTCTCGCTTGTGATTATTCATTCAAAGTCAGCATTTTACATAAGCTTACATTGCGCTTCAGGTCAATTTCTTCTGGTCTTCTTTAACCGCCTGCGTTATTAATCTCAACCGAGACGGTTGAGCTACTTAAAACACCGTGAACGGTTACAATTGTTATTATTGTGTCGGGACAGGCCGGTTTATTTGCCAGCCCGGCAGAGTATCAGAACTGCTCCAGGAAACGCAGGTCGTTTTCAAAGAACAGTCTTATATCGGGGATGCCATATTTACGCATTGCCAGTCGTTCTATGCCAAAGCCAAAGGCCCAGCCGGTGTATTTCTCGGCATCTATGCCTACTTTGCCAAATACATTCGGGTCAACCATGCCGCAGCCGCCAACTTCCATCCAGTAATCATTGCCGGCCTTGTCGGTCAGCTTCATGTCGATCTCACCTGAAGGCTCTGTGAAGGGGAAGAATGAAGGACGGAACCGCCAGGTGGTACCTTCGCCGAAAAATGCCTGAATGAACTGGTCGATCGTGGTTTTAAGGTCAACCATGCTCACCCCCTCGTCAACTACCAGAGCTTCGATCTGGTGGAACATATACATGTGGGTCGCATCAACGCTGTCAGGGCGATATACACGACCTGGGGCAACTATACGAATTGGCGGCTTTTTATTTTCCATGACCCGGATCTGTACTGTTGAGGTCTGGCTTCTCAACAGAGTCTGGTCGTCAATGTAGAAGTTGTCCAGCGGGTCACGCGCCGGATGGATCTCGGGTATGTTCAGAGCTACAAAATTATGGAAATCATCTTCGATCTCCGGACCGTAGGCGACATCAAAGCCCATGCGGCCAAATATCTCTAACAGCTCATCTATAGTCTGAGTTATCAGGTGTACGCTACCCTGGCCAGGAGTATTGCCTGGTAAGGTGACATCAAAGAGCGGACCACTTGCCGAACGATTATTGCCCTGCATACTGGCCAGCAGCTCTTCAAAGGCACTTTTTACCTGCTCTTTGATCGTATTGGCCAGTTGACCGGCTTGTGGACGAAGCTCTTTGGGTAATTTGCCCAGCGTGCTGAGCAAGCCGGTTATCTCACCATTTCGAGAGAGATACTTGATCCGAAATTCCTCCAGCTCGCCCAGTGAACTGACTTTCTTCAGGTCAGCCAATGCCCGACTGCCCGCCTCTTTGAAACTTTCCAGATTTTCCATTATATTCCTCAGATAGATACAGCTTTATGCACGCTGTTCTTTTTTTGTCTTTGACTTTTTCGGCTTTATGTCATCAGTAGCTAAACCGCAGCCCATTATATCGCTATTTCGCTTTTTTCTCAAGATATGCTCTGGTCATACTTATAAAAAAATATGCCCGAACCTCTCGGCCCGGGCACGGTTTTTTCAAATTTTAATGACGGTAGTAATAATAAGAATCAGTTTTGTCTAATTTCAGAGTGCCTTGCGAGCTGTTTCAACTACGGCATCAAAAGCGGCCGGGTCGTGTATCGCCAGTTCGCTGAGCATCTTACGGTTAATGATAACCTGAGCCATCTTCATTGCATAAATGAACTGGCTGTAACGGATACCGCGAGCCCGGCAGGCGGCTGACAGACGGATGATCCATAACTGACGGAAGTCACGCTTCTTACGACGACGACCAGCCAGGGCGTTACACAGGGCTCTTACACGGGCTTCCTTGGCCAGGCGATAGTTCTTGCCCAGCTTATTGCGGTAGCCTTTTACATCTCTGAATAGTCTTTTCTTTGCCTTATTTCTTGCAGAATATTGCGATCTTGGCATTTGCAGCTTTTCCTTTCAATTTTAACTGTATTGAGGTTATTAGCCTCACAGCATTATTTACCCCGCTGGCGGCAAGCTGTTTTTGTGGCCGAGAAGCGGGTGTTTTTTTACCATAGAAAACTTTAACGGTTTGTAAATTAGAAACTTACAGACCAAGTGCGCGTCTGGCTTTTGTCGCCATTACTGGTACCATACCAGCATGCTTACGCAGACCGCGTACCCGATTACCTGACTTATGACTCATCAGGTGACCGCCAAAAGCTCTCTTATAGACAACTTTTCCGGTGGCTGTTACTCGTACGCGTTTGGCCAGGCCTTTGTGTGTCTTTAATTTTGGCATTTGTTTTACCTTTTTCTGTTATAAATGTTTGTCATTAAATAACTACCATCATTCCTGCCCCGCTGATTCTTCAGGGCAGCTCCACTAACCGATCCGGAAAGATAACCCTCCAATCAGTCATAGAGTCCTTTAATATACAGAAAAATCAACTTTATGCAAGGTTTTTTCAGGGAAAGTTGCACTGTGGTGGGTAAGTAGCGCTGTAATATCTTGAAAGCCTTATGTACAGGTTTTGAGATTTAGTGTGTGTGCGTTAAAGCTGGTAAGTCAGGATGAAATCTTCTTTTGGTGTTGATGTTGCTTAAGCGTTGTTTATTTAATGAATTATGGCATGTTTTTCGGTATTTGTCTGTCATTTCGGGCTTGCATGTTTGACAAAAATGATGTTATTTGCTATAATTCATTCGTGTACTAAATATTCTTATGCAAAACATTTTGGTGATATGCCTGAGCCTTAAAATGGTTTTTGAGTATATTTATGTTTTTCGGGCAAAATCTTCTGGTAGTGTAAATGGTAAAAGAACAGCAGTTAGAAAATCAGGGTGGTTCCGATGGCAGGTTTGCTCAGGCTTATGGTTTGCGTATTTTGCGTGATATTCGCCGGATTCTTCGGGCCGTTGACATTCATTCGCACAAACTCAATAGTGAATTCAATATTACCGTGCCCCAGATGATATGCCTGAATACTTTGTTTGAGAATGAGACTAATATGACTCAGGCTCAACTTGCCAAAAAGGTTAATCTGAGTATTAGTACGGTTAATGGCATACTTGACCGGCTTGAAAACAAAAAACTGATAACACGACAGCCTGATACCACTGACAGAAGAAAGGTAACAGTCGTTATTACTGATAAGGGCAGGGAGCTGCTAAATGCAGCACCTTCACTGCTACAAGATACTTTCGCTCAGCGTTTAGAGCAATTACCAGACCTGGAGGTCGCAGCAATTGCCTTTTCTCTGGAAAGGGTAGTTCAGCTTATGGGGGCAGATGAGATCGATGCTTCGCCGCTTTTGATGCCTACTGCCGTAATGACAGAATCAATACAAGGAAACTAATGACATTATCTACAAATCAGAAAAGAATATTCAACGCTATAGACAGTAATCAGCCTAATAGTCAGTGGTATAACTGGCAATGGCAGATCAAGCATTGCATTAAAGATCTTGAGACATTTGAAAAGCAGCTTAATATTGAGCTTGATGAAGAGGTCAGAGAGGCATTTCGCAGGACAGTAAAGAAATTCCCCATGTCGATCACCCCTTATTATATGTCCCTGATCAATACAGATGATATATATAATGATCCGGTATTTAAGCAGTCGTTTCCTTCTCCTCAGGAATTGATAACAACGGATTATGATATGACTGATCCTCTGCATGAGGACAAAGACAGCCCGGTTGAGGGCATTACCCATCGATATCCTGACAGGGTTCTTATGCTCGTCAGTAATGTATGTTCCATGTATTGCCGGCATTGCACTCGTAAGAGGCAGGTAGGCAGTAAAGACTCTATACCAGACAGGGAACAGTTTGAAAAGGGGCTGGCCTATATTCGCGGCAATACCAAGGTTCGTGATGTCTTGCTCAGTGGCGGCGATCCGTTCCTTTTGCCAGATGAAACTATTGACTGGCTCCTCACTGAATTGCGAAAGATAGAGCATGTCGAGATAGTCCGTATTGGCACTCGCACGCCGGTGGTGCTGCCATATCGCATAACTGATGAGCTGGTGGAAATATTGAAAAAACATCATCCTCTCTGGATCAATACCCATTTTAATCATCCGCGTGAACTCACTAATTCGTCGCGTAAGGCTCTTACCCGGCTGGCAGATGCCGGTATCCCTCTGGGTAATCAGTCGGTATTACTTGCTGGTGTTAATGACTGCCCCAGGATAATGAAGGCTCTTGTCCAGAAGTTGGTTTATAATCGGGTAAGGCCGTATTATCTTTATCAATGCGACCTGTCTGAAGGTTTGTCTCATTTCAGAACTCCTGTCGGCAAAGGCATAGAGATTCTCGAATCGCTTATTGGTCATACCAGCGGTTTTTGTGTGCCGACCTATGTTATTGATGCCCCCGGCGGTGGTGGTAAAATACCCGTAATGCCAAATTATCTTATTTCCTGGTCAACTAATAAGGTTGTGCTCAGAAATTACGAAGGTGTTATTACGACCTATAAAGAACCAGATTCTTATGAGCCGATTTTCTGTGACAGAAATTGCGAGAAATGTAATTTGCAATTAGCTCTCGAAGATGCTGATGAGAGTAAAAGTGTTGGCATTTCTAAACTGCTCGCGGACCATAATGACACGATCTCTCTTATACCTGATACCAATGATCGTCATAGCCGCAGAGATAGTTAGCTCTGCTGACCTATTGGTAAGCAACAGACAAACTCTCTGACTTACCTGCTTAGCGGTGTTTTGTTTAGTTCTGCAATGGTACAAAAGTGCCGTTT
>JAFGDI010000088.1 GCA_016932145.1 Sedimentisphaerales bacterium | reverse complement strand
TCTCCTGAGTATTTGCTCCGCCCCAATGGCTTTCGGGTGCGAGCCGACTATCTTCAAAGGTCGATACACTTGACATTGCTCCCTGGGCTATTGTACCGGCTAATAATGCCAGTGATGCAAATACTATTCTCAGATTCATCTTTAATTCCTCTTGCTTATTTTCTTTATTATTTCTTCTGACCGCACTTGCGGCCAATATTCTTTTTTACCGGCAGAATGGCAGGGCGGGCAATAAAAAAAGCCTTGCACTATCACAGGATAGTACAAGGCTGGAAAATACATTTATATGTATATTGACCACAATGGGGGTATTCCCCTTGTAGTTTGCCAGTTGACCCAATCCGCGAAGTCTCATTCAGCAGTTCTGGTTTTCAGCAGGTCTTCTGGCTTTCGGATCTTCCTGGTTTATCTGGTCTTCCCATCTTACGACAGTGACATAACTCAGATATTTCGTCCCCGAATACAGCGGCGCGACCGCGACGGATTCTAACCGTCTTCCCTTTAAAGGCATCTGCCACTGAAAACAGTATTTACTTGTCATTAAGCTAACATCATAGCAAAGTAGCCCGGTCCGCGTCAAGGAATTAATTTACAACTGCTCATCCATCTGACGCTGTTCCAGAGTCCGGCGAATGATCTTAGCAAACGCTTCTGGCAATATCTTCTCGGTATTACAAATAATATCATAAAGATCTGCGTCATGAATGTCTTTACCTACAAAGTCCATCGTAAAATTATACAGCTCTTTATCGGCCTTCTTTACCTGGCCTTTGGCCTCGTCCAGTGACACTTCGTTTACCAATGTCATACGCCGGGCACGCAAATCGAACGGGGCTGTGATAAATACGCTCAACCCTTTATCTCGCGGCAGGAACAGACCGGCTGACCGACCCAGTATAACTGCATTACCGTGCTTAGCGATCACCATGAGGGTTTCGCCCAACTGCTTGAGAAATTCCTTATGGGCGATCTTCTCTTTGGAACTGAACAGATTGGTTATCGATTCGATAAATGAACTGCGAGTCTTTTCATCTACACTTTCAAGGGTCTGAATATGAACATTGAGATTCTCAGACATATAGTTTAAAATCTCGCGGTCGTAAAAATCCCAGCCTATATCCTGGGCCAATTGCTGGGCTATCAGCGCACCGCCTGCCCCCAGGTCTCTACCGAAAGTTACATAGTCGATATTACAGCCATCTTCCAGTCTGGCCAGGGGAGAACAGGGCTTCTCAGGATTGTCCTCTCGCCAGAGATTGAACTGTTTAGCAACAAATTCATCTATGTTTACACCACGCTCGATCAATTCCAATTGCTGCTTCTTACTCTCTATCCGCATGTCAAAGGCTCGCCAGATCAATTTAGCTACGGCCTTGGGTGAGAGCTTTTCTGTATTAAATATCATGTCAAATGAGGTCAGGTCGAAAGCGTCTTTCCAGAGGAAATCTTTGACAAACCGCTTCTGATTTTCATCTGCCTTCTTTACTATGTCACGCGCTTCAGATACTTTTATCTTGTTCTGTGCCGCTACTCGTTCAGCGCGAAGTTCAAAAGGGGCTGTTATGCGAATACTCAAACCATGATCTCGTGGCAATACCTGACCAGCGGCACGACCAACTATTATCGCACGACCATGCTGAGCTATTACCAGCAGTGCCTCGATAAGATGTTTATAGTAGCTGTACTGGTCCAGATGTTCACTTCCTTTTTTATTGGAAAAGAACATGCTTATCGAATCTTCGATCCAGCCGCGAGTCCGTTCGTCAACTGTTTCCAGAACATCGGCATGAACGCCAAAATTCTCGGCCATAAAGTTTACGATTCGCTTATCAAATACGCTCCAGCCCATCAATTTGGCCAGCTCGTCAGCTACATCCTCTCCGCCTGCACCAAGTTGTCGGCTTAAGGTGATATAGTTGATCCGGGCGCCATCACTTAAATGATGCGCTGTTGCCTCTTGATTTTCCTGCCATTCCTTCATTCGGCGCTCGACCGATTGAGTGAAACTGTCACCTGAGAAAGCACCCATTACTGTGTACTCCATTTTCTATCATATTGTCTTTTTATCGGATTATTATCAGTACAACCACTGAAGGTCCAATAATTATTTCACTGCATATTATGACACCTGCAAACAACTTTGTAAATCGTTTGTTATGTTTCATATCGTATATTATTGATAAAACCTTTATTATAATATGCTTATGTAATAATAAAGTTTTTGCCTCTCTTACTTCTACTTCCAGTTTTTAAGCAAATACCGTAACAATTATTCCAGAGGGATAGGACCTTCTTCCCCATTTTTATCTGGTGATACCGCAACTGTGTTGCCAGCTCCGGCACTAACCGATGCCATTCTCGAACTTGGGGCATAAGGATTTACCGTTTTCCACTCTAATAATCGCGTTGCGATCTGTCTGGTGGCAGAAAAGCTACGCCATTGTGATATGCCTATTAATAACAAAACTATCAGCCATAAGACGCAATGGCGAGTGTAATATATAACAGTCAGATAGTTATTGTCTGGATTGTTATTCTTTGCTATGTAAGCACTTACAAGCTCGTTAAAACCAAAGAGCATACTTGGGGCTCCAGGGTAAAAGGTTTTGGCCCAGGGTAACAGTAGCAATACCGCCAGCAGAGCAGAGAAAAAAGCACGCGTCGAATTGGCCAGCCCACCCAGGCTGCCCGCCAGACTAAGCTGGATACTTATGAACAGGCAGACACAATACATTACTATGGCAAATACAATCACCACATTGGCCGCCTGCACGATATTTCTCAGGGTTTTCTTGACCAGTTGGGCATTAGCAGGCTCATTATCAGATTTTGCTGTTACTTCGTTTGCTACTACCGGCTTATCAACCGCTTTGGTTTCAGATGCCGGGGTTTCTTCTGCCTTTACCGCCTCTTTTACAGCGTTATCTGCTTCTACCTCAGCAGTACCGGCGAATTCTTCTACTATATTGCAGAAACTAAAGCCGCTAATGCCAATATCGAAATATTTGATCTCATTAAGTTTATCAGGCAGATTTTCCACTGGCAATGCCCGCTGATCAGTTGGCATTGCAGGGCAGGGCGTACCTGATGGGCACAATGATGGCTTATCAGCCGGGTTCTGTTCCTGACATGGTTTGTCACACATAGTATGGCTATGGCCTGCACAATCTGGTATGTCCAGTGCCGGGTCGATCACGCCACGATCAACAGAGATAAATACACCCTGAATTACCAGTAAGCAGATGATTGTTATACAGAAGAATAAGTTTCGGGCTGCGGAAAAGCTGTTCAAAGCCTCCAATGCGTCATGCCGAAAATGCCACTGGTGAATATTATTGTTATCGTATGCCATGATTGAGCCCTTTCTTATCTGGACAGGTTGTTTCCTGCTTTATAAACTTATTAATATCCGGCTGCTTGCGACAGGCATCCGTAACAATTATTATCGGATTATTGGTATAATTTTGATTGAGATTTACCGGGAATTTTTTCTGTCCCGGCACTATAATACCGTTCTATGACAAATAACG
>JAFGDI010000087.1 GCA_016932145.1 Sedimentisphaerales bacterium | reverse complement strand
ATGAATAATCACAACCGAGACGGTTGTGCTACTTTCCCGTGAACGGTGACATTAATTCATTAACCAGACGATAGACGGTTGAACCTGACTTTCTCGGCCAGTCTTTACTGGGTGGATTATCTCTTCTCGACGCAATATTGACAGCCTTAAGAATCTTATTTCTATCTAACTTCCTCGCTTCTATACCTTTGTCATAATCGGGTAAGTACTTTTTAAGTTTCTTTAAATCAGTCGTATCTTCAAAATGCCACAACAGCCATAATTCAAACTTTGGATTAGTAACTGCCAGACCATAGGCATCAGACTGACTTGACCATTGATACAATTCATATAATTGTTGCTCAGGCCATTGATCTTTATCAACGACCAGCCAGGCCTGATCATCCTTTTTAAGCCCGGTCCTTTTCAGCTCTTTCTTAACTCTGTCAAGAACATGCCTGGGTGAATTATGATTAATATCCTTAAGTATTCTAATGCTTATGGTAGTAGTCATATCGTTAAACATAGCAAAATATTGCGGCTCAGTTTTATAACCTTCAACTGATAACAAAAACAATCTTCTATATTTAAGATAAGCAGGTCGCCGGGTAAAAATTCTTGCACTCATTGCAAGCTACCTCAGCTACCTGCCAGCAGCCCTCCACTCAGCAAAAGCCGGGGAATACCACCAAAACGCCCATTTAAATAGCTTTTGCGAATATCCTTATCTTTACGAATATCTTTATAGTCACACAGTGTTATTAAAGCGGAACTGCCATCAATATTGCGTTCAACCACACTCATTTCATCACGCCGAAACAAATCCTGGTCCATTAATAGAACATCGTGAGTCGAAAACAATAACTGGCAGCGGCTTTCCGGCTTATAATTATCAAGATAGCCAGACAACAACTGTCTGGTCAATAAAGTGTGCAAACTACGGTCAAGTTCATCAATCAAACAAACTCTTTGAGAATTATTATTCAGCATAGTAAGAAAAGCCGGCAGTAGATCTAACAACCGTCTTGAACCATCAGACTCCTGCCATATCTCAAATCGCACCTCTCCCTCTCTGCTCTTATGATATGCCACAAGCCGCTGTACCTTCAACTGACCATCATGTTTAGTAACAATAAACTGTTTTTCACCAACATTAACATTGTGCGTCTTACCCTCAGAAAGTTCGTGTTGTAAAATATCTCTTATCTCCTGAGGCAAAGAACTTTCTGCTGATACTGATTCGCCGCATATTCGACCCATACCCGTATCCAAACCAGGCAATACCTCATTTATTCCAGCAGCTAATGGACTGGATTCATCAAAAAATCTTTCGATGGGTTGATACCTGGAATTAGGGGTTATGATAACAAGTACATTCTTAAACCAATCATATACTTTACGGAAACGATCACTATTATTAAAAATTGAACTTGTCAGGAACAACTGATTGTCTCTGGTGCTCCGGAAAACAAAACCTAAAAATTCTTTCTCGTCTTGGGTATAATCACCCAAAGTCATTTCTCCACCGGCCCGACTATATAATATAGCATCTCCGGAATAGCCTACCTCAATCAATTTCTCTTCTATCACTTTATCATTAGTTAATGCAAAACTATATTCAAAGATTGTACCTTCTATTAGTATTTCAAGTTTGAACCGCGTTGGGATCTGACTATAGCTCCTTTCCAAAAGAAAAGGCTCAACTCTGGTCATCTCGCCCGGCCTTCTTCCCTGAACAACATAATTCTGAATAAAGAACAGTGACTTACAAAAATTACTTTTGCCTGAGGCATTTCCACCATACAAAGCAGTAACTGGTAAAACTCGAGTTTTATAGCCGGGAATTACCGCCAACCTATTATTGTGCTGTCTTTCCCTGCCTGCAATCATACTCAGGCTGACCGGCTCACGAAACGACATCCAATTCTCTACAGTATAACTTATTAACATAATCTGTTTTCCTGATTACTCTTTAAAACCATGAGGTTTAGGTGAAAAAATCTCTTAAGATACTAAATTATACCCTAATAGAGCCAGAAAAGCCAATATTTAAGTGAAAAAACCTCCTAAACTAAACAAATACTATATGGAAAATCTAGTTTAGTCCCATAATAAACTCAGCAATCACAACCAGACTCCGACTTATTATTACAATGTAGAGACGCATGATTATGCGTCTCAGAATTTCATTCGATGCCGGTCTGCATTTGGCCGACACATAATCATGCGTCTATATAAAATTAAAAAAGCCCCCGGTTTTTTATGGCCGGAGGCTTTTTATGTTATTTATTATGGCAAATATGTTCTCATACCATTTCTAGCTTATCGACTGTCTGGCCGATAGCGGCACGGCATCTGGTTCTGAGATTGTCCATTACATTCATATAGTTTATATAAGAATCATATGGGCTGTCATAAGGATTGAAGTATTTATGCACATCGCCATCAGAGAACCACTTGGTACACATATAGTAGAAGTGGTCAGAGGTCTGGAGCTTACGCCAATCGCTGATAATTTCCGGGTCTTCTGTCTTTTTAACCATGCTCTCGAACTTATAAATCTCATGCAGAGCATTTGACTGCATGGCATTACCCAGCCAGGCAGAAAGATCTCTTTCCATATCAGCCCAACTGATCATATAAGGCACATGAATATCACCCACTGAAGGATATGCAGCAATAACCTCAGAAGGAGTCTTGAAATTATTGTCTGTATGTTCCATAACCTTGCCGGGCATGTGACTGAGGAAGTCAAATATGCCGGTGTCAGCCCACTGATGCTCGCCGATGGTTTCATAGTCCATAAACAAATTAACTGTATAACCATTACCGTTTACATGATGAACCCAGTTAGCAAATTTTTCCGCAGTGAGCGGCCATTCACTCCAGCCTTGATTAGAGAAGCGGAAAGCAATATCGTCGCTGAGCCTGTAATTCTTGGTCAGCAGCTTAATACCAGGGTTCATCGGCGGATGATAGACATAGTTCGGACTGCGATATCCCATAATATGGTCCGCACCCTCGCAAACTATACCCTTGTACCCTTTTTCATTTATTACATAGGCCAGGTCGTCATTATAGATCAACTCGGTATTTCTGAATACCGTTGGCGTTACGCCAAAGAGGTCCTGCATCTTTTTGCGGTGCAGGTCAACCTGGGCTGAGAACTCTTCCCGTGAATATAAGAAAGCCAGACTGTGATAATAAGTCTCATCGAGGAACTCAACGCAGCCTGTACTGGCCAGAGCCTGAAAAGAGCTGATAACCTCGGGAGTGTATTTTTCAAACTGGTCAAGAGCAGTGCCAGTGATACTATAAGAGATGCGGAACCTGCCCTCATGCCGACGAATAAGGTCCAGCATAAGCCGGTTCGCCGGCAGATAGCATTTATTGGCTACCTTACGGCATATCTCACCATTTTTATGGTCATCAAAATAATTGTGTCCAGTATCAAAAACGCTATACCTTCTGAGCCTCCAGGGCTGATGCACCTGGAAGTAAAAACAAACTGAAGCCATGACAAAAATTCCTTTTTCACCAGTATAAATGAAACCGCCTCTGACGACAGAGGAACAGTCCATAACCAGCCCCCACCATTCAGGTCAGAAGCAGTTAACATTTAACAACAGCCAGACAGAACCCGGCTGCTGCATTCCATTTTCACACCTTAACTCCGGCAGTGAGTACCTTATTATATACCTCAACGCATTTCTGCGCCGCCTGCTGCCAGGATAGTTTCCTCACCTCGTAATTGCCATATTCTCTTAATGTAGCCTGAAGCGGTGGATGCCTGAGTACGGCTATGATCTTATTAGCCATCTCGTCAACATCCCAGAAGTCAACCTTAAGCACATGATTAAGAACTTCAGCTACACCCGATTGCTTACTAATTATAACGGGTATATCATTTCTTAAAGCCTCTAACGGCACCAGACCAAAAGGCTCAGAAACTGAGGGCATAACAAACAGGTCCGCCAGGCGGAAAGCCCTGTCAACATCGGCACCTCTGAGGAATCCGGTAAACAGCACCTTATGGCCAATACCATATTCGGCTGCCATCTCGATCATACGACGAGCCATATCGCCAGAACCTGCCATGACAAACTTGACATTTTCTACATGTTCCAGAACCTTCTTGGCAGCGGCAATAAAATAATCCGGGCCCTTCTGCATAGTTATGCGGCCCAGGAAAAGTACAACTTTCTCATCAGATTTTATCGGGGCATCGACATCAGTAAATGCTGTCTTACCGCTCTTTTCGATTGCATTATAGACAACACTGACCTTTTCATCAGCTATGCCATAACGATTAACCACAATATTTTTAGTAAACTGACTGACCGCCATTATAGCATCAGCACAATGCAGGCCCTGTCTTTCAATATCATATATAACCTGATTAACATTTTCACCACTACGATCGAATTCCGTAGAATGAATATGAACCACCAGTGGTTTACCAGAAATAGCAGCAACCGCCAGACCCGCCGGATATGTCATCCAGTCATGGGCATGAACAACATCGAAATCTTCACGCATGGCAATAAGCGAAGCCAGCCTGGCATAACGCTGCACCTCATTGTAGAGGTCACCTTCATAATGACCGCCAGCCGATTTGTTTTCTTCTATAGTAAAAGATTTTGTATGCTCTACCAGAGTCTCTTTGAGCAATCTTAAAGATTCCTGCTGACCATTATGCGCCACCGCCTGCTTATAGGTAGAAGGATCCTGATATGGCTGTATTGCAGAATTAATAGTCCTGAATGATACTCTCTCGAAATCCTTGATGTCTTTAAGCTCTTTCTCTGAGAAGAATTGCTCCGCTGTCCACTTCTCTATATTATCAATGGAATTAGCCATTCTTACATGAGAAGAATAATGCGCCGGGACCGGACGAGGTAATACAAACACAACCTCGACATTTTCCTGGCTCAACGCTCTGGTCAGGCCATAACAGGCCGTACCCAGACCGCCAGAAATAAAAGGCGGAAATTCCCAGCCTAGCATCAATATTTTCATTTTACGCTATCTCCGTAGCAAATTGCTTAGTTAAACCTAATTATCGATTGTTAGCCACACTACTCATTTAACCTGCCCTTGCTCTGGTGCTACCACTTAAGATAAAGATGCCCTCATCTAAGATGTTACACCTTTGCCAAAAGCAACTCAAGCTAAAAATCTTTTTAAACAGCACTTAACTAAAAACTGCTCTTTATTTCACTGTTTCACTGTATCATTGCTGATAGTAATCCATCGGTAAAATATGGTAGTAATATAAATAAATAACGAAAAAAAAGAAAAAATGTTCTTCTCAACGCCAAATATGGTTCTAATATGAGATAAATATGCCTTTTTTTGGCAAATATCTTGGATAAAAAACGACAAATGGCAGGCCCAAAAAAGGGGTAAAAAAAATGTTTTATGTTGACTCAAACCTTGGTTATAATGCCTTGTTGCTTAACTATTAAGGACAGATAACTAAAAAGATTATAGGACCTTAGTTTAACATAGTGCATTATTTGAAGACCAATAACTCTTCAAAGGAATACAAGAATAAGGAAGAACAATGGCAAAAACACTGACATATAAGATACTTGAAGAGCATATTGTAGAAGGCGAATTGATAGCTGGCCAGGAGATCGGTATTCGCATAGACCAGACCATAACTCAGGATGCCACCGGCACAACGGCAATGCTTTTGTTTGAATCTATGGGTATTCCGCAGGTAAAGACTGACCTGTCAGTTAGTTATGTGGACCATAACACCGCTCAGTTTGGCCCGGAAAATCATACCGACCACTTATATCTGCAATCAGCAGCTCGTAAATATGGTATATATCATAGCAGACCGGGCAATGGCATTTGCCATCAGGTGCATCTGGAACGATTCGCCAAGCCGGGGGCAACTCAGCTTGGCAGTGACAGCCATACCCCCACAGCAGGCGGTATCGGCGCTCTGGCCATCGGTGCCGGCGGACTTGATGTCGCTGTAGCTATGGGCGGCGGAGCTTTTTATATGACCGCCCCGAAGGTAACAGGTATTAAACTACTGGGGAGCCTGAGTCCCTGGGTTGCTGCTAAAGATGTGATATTAAAGGTTTTAAGCATACTCAGTACTCAGGGCAATGTCGATTGTGTTGCTGAATATTTCGGGCCAGGCGTTGCCAGTTTGTCAGTACCCCAGCGTGCTACCATAACTAATATGGGTGCTGAGCTTGGCGTTACTACCAGCGTATTTCCTTCGGATGCTCGTACAGCCGACTTCTTAGCCGCTCAGAACCGCCCGGCAGATTTCAGGGCCATGGAAGCTGACCCCAATGCCGGTTACGATCGTATAATTGAAATTGACCTGACCACACTGGAACCGCTTTGCGCTGCTCCCAGCTCGCCAGACAATATTATGACAGTAGTGGAAGCAAAAAAGCCTGTCTCTCAGGTTCTCATAGGTTCTTGCACCAACAGTAGTTATCGCGACCTGATGACCGTTGCCAGCATACTCAAAGGCCAGACCGTACACCCCGGCGTTGAGCTTGGCATTGCACCCGGCTCTAAGCAGGTTATGAGCATATTGGCCGGCAATGGCGCTCTGAAGGATATGATCGACGCTGGTGCCAGAATATTGGAAAGTGCCTGCGGACCTTGTATCGGTCAGGGCCAGTCGCCGACAGAAGGCTCGATCAGTGTTCGGACATTTAACCGCAATTTCAAGGGGCGTACCGGCACCAAAAATGACTTCGTCTATCTGGTAAGCCCAGAAGTGGCCGTCGCCGCTGCCCTCACCGGGGAATTGAGCGACCCACGCGAACTAACCACCAAACTCGGAATTAAATATCCTGAAATTAAAGACTTAAGCGATTTCCCCATAAATGACAACCTGATCGATACTCCGGTCTCATCTGAGCAGGCAAGTCAGGCTCAGGTTATTCGTGGTACTTCTATTGTTACACCACCAGCAGCGGAAATGCCAACGGATAATCTCGCTGGCGAAGTTTTACTGCATTGTGGTGATAAAATAACCACAGATCACATTATGCCGGCCGGTTCTTTACTTAAGTATCGTTCAAATGTACCGGAATATGCCAAGTATGTTTTCAATTGCTTTAACGAAGAAGGCAAACCAACCTTTGCCGATCGGGCATTAACCGCCAAGAGCCAGGGTATTGCCGGTATCATAGTTGCGGGCAATAGCTACGGCCAGGGTTCCAGCCGGGAACATGCAGCACTTTGCCCGATGTACCTGGGTGTTAAACTTGTTATTGCCAAGAGTATGGAACGCATACACAATGCCAACCTGGTCAACTTCGCCATCTGCCCGGCCACCTTTGTGAACCCGGCTGATTACGACCGCATCAAGCCAGGCGACAAACTTAGCGTTACCGGCTTCGCCAAAGCAATTAAAGACGCTGATACCTTTATCGTCAAAGATATTACCTCTGGCTTTGAATTTGAATGCAGACTGGAACTAAGCCCACGCGACCGCCAAATCCTACTCGGCGGCGGCAAACTGAACTATACTCGCAACAATTCATAACTGCGAGCAATAACTGGCAAGGTCCAAACCGGATCTCAATGCAAAGATAGAGACAAACTCCGCAATGCAAATACATTGCGGAGTTTTTTTATTATTCAATCAGATTAAGACGGCATTCGTGTCTGATTATTCTTAACTATTAGATATTCTACTTGAACCATCCTGCCGGAAATGCTATATTGCAATCTGAACAATTTAATGATTGTACCGTTTTTGGATGTTTCCACAGGAAATCGCAAAATTCTATTGTACGGAACATTAGCAACGGCACTCTCAGAAATCCTGCTTCATATTACAGCAGAGATTGCTGAGGGTGTTGTGCTTTGTTGTGTTTCCGTACAGGCTTTTGCGAGCCTCCTGTGGACATGACGGCGTAGCACCCTTGCTGATCTCTGTTTTTTTATGCGCAGATGGTTAATTTGGGTGGTTTATGCCGGGTGATAGGCGTTTGTTTTACAAAATAAGTTATTTCTTATGGGCGATTGATTATGACAACTGTATAATCTGGTGAGGTTGTGAAGAAATATTGAACCGCAGGGAACGCAAAGAAGACGCAAAGAACTCTGGCTGACAATGTGGCACAGGCTGGTATTGCAAGCCGGGTTCCCCCGTCTCGCCCGTCCGGCGTAAGGACACAATTTTGGCTTGATATGGTTTTGTTCTGGTTCATCTCCCATTGGGTCAGATAAGGCCATATCAACTTTATTTAATGTCTGGGTAAAATCTATACCGGCACAGTGCCGGTTTGATATATAATGTTCGTTTTAGTACAAGGAGATACCTTATGAGATTAAGTATGTGGTTACGGTTTATGGTTTTGCTGCTGGTGCTTTCAGGGCCGGTTGCTTTTGCTCAGGTTATTGAACCGGATAACCTTGAGGGCGGTATAATTGCTTCGGCGGGTTCTGCGCTGGGGGATGCCGATTGTGAGAAGCCTGCTTTCAGGCGCGAGAACAGCGATGGATATAATGATCTTTATTTTGAATTGATACTGGATACCTGCCGGGTGATAAACTATGAGGTTTATAGTATTAAGCAGGGTACGGTTCTTACTGAGGTTGAACCGCAGGAACTTGATGTTGATGATCTGATCTGCGTCTGGGATGAAGATGCTTTGCATGGGGCCAATACCGATACCTGGACCTTTACGGGAACTTATGAGGCGGTGATTGTCGATGCGGTGGATAATTGCGATTATGCCCGGGTGCGGACCAATGATACGGAGGGTATTATAAACTGGTCAGTGTATCGGGTGCTGGAGCCGGGGATATTTACAGTTACCGATTCGGGCTATAATGAACATGATGTGGTCAGGCTGGAATATAACCGGATCGAT